>JAIRTG010000084.1 GCA_031255055.1 Prevotellaceae bacterium | reverse complement strand
TAACTATCTGCTATGAATAGTATTTGCATGGCTGCGCCGAGAGTTATTCTTTTTTTTGCACTTGACAAAATATAGAGGGGGACTAATCACTAATCACTAATCACTAATCACTAATCACTTTCATATAACTACCCTGTAACTATCTGCTATGAATAGTATTTGCATGGCTGCGCCGAGAGTTATTCTTTTTTTTGCACTTGACAAAATATAGAGGAGGACTAATCACTAAACACTAATCACTAATCACTAAACACTAATCACTATCTTCGGGGCGTTGCGGGGCAGCGCCCCGCAGAGGGGGTAGCGGAAGACCGCCGAAGGCGGGCTGAAGCGAGGGGGAGACTTCCCCCCCCTAATGTTCTTTCTCTTTCTCTTTCTTGAAGGAAGACCGTACGGCGGACTGTAGCGAGGAAGAGACTTCGCCTCTCCTACTTGTCTTTCTCTTCTTTCAAGAGGCTACTCAAACGAAGCCTCTAAATGCCGTCTCGGTCAAAACAGTTCCCCGACAATGCTCGCTATTTTTTCCAAATAGTGTACATCCGTTTCATCCAGCACGTCGAACCGTTCGCTGTCGACATCAATAACGCCTGCTACTTCGCCGTCTTTGTCGAACACCGGTGTCACGATTTCGGATACCGAGAAATTGCTGCACGCAATATGTCCCGCAAACCGGTTCACATCGGGCACGAACAGCGTTTTTTTTTCTTTCCACGCCCTTCCGCATACGCCCTTTCCGTATGCAATGCGCGTACAGGCTACCGGCCCCTGAAATGGCGCCAGTACCAATTGATCGCCTTTTACTACATAAAAGCCAACCCACCACCAGTTGAAAACCTGTTTCAATGCCGCACTTATGTTTGCCAGATTAGCCGTCAAGTCGGCCTCACCTGCTGTCAGCGCTTTCAATTGTGGTAATAAAGTTTCGTAGATTTCGATTTTGCCGGCTGATTCCGGCAGGATAAGTTCTTCCGCCATCGGAGTGTCAGAACTCAAAAGCAAGACCGGCATACCAGCCGCCTTCGTGCAGTTTTTTGCCTTTCGGCTTATACAGATCCGTGAGTTGGTAACGGTATCCTCCCTTGGCGATGTAGTTCCGCCATTGGATCGCCGCGCCGCCGTCCAGAGTCAGACCAAAGCGCCTGTAATCCTTTCCGTACTGCTCATAAATGCCGCTTTCGGGCAGTCCGATCAATGTATTATATCGCTCAAATTCTTCATCGGTAAGGCTGCCTTTGGCTACAAAAATATCTTCTTTATTCGAGATGCCGATGTTCAGAACCGGCCCCGCATAGAGCGATAGCTTGAACGACCCGCCCATGTTAAACTCATACTTTGCCTGTATCGGAATGTCCAGACGATGTCCCGGAAGCGTTTTATATTTGGCTACAACGTTGTTTTTATACTTTTGCGTCCGGTCATATTGATATACATGATAGATCAACCCCGCCTGAAGTTTGATTTTATACAGCAAATCAAACGCTGTCGTCACGCCCAGATAGACGCCCTGAATCCCATACGTTCCGCTTGTATTCTTCGGGAAGCGTTGACTGTTTGCATAGCCTGCTTCGATCCGGTATGTTGTAGGCCCTGAGAAGGCATAATTGTTAATCAAATACGTTTTTTCTGTAGTTTCCTGTCCTTCGACGATGGCTGTAGTGGAGATAACCAGGACAAGCAAAAAGGCTTTTCTATAAATTGATTTCATCATATAAAATATAAACGTTAGTATACACCCGAATTTTTCGGTACCGGCGGCAAAGGTACGTTAAATTTCCAATCTCAATTATTCGGGATGTTGAGCATTGACGTCTGTTGACTTGTTTTAACGACTGAAAAGTTTTTCAAACGCTTCCGATTCAACGGTTATTTGTTGTTCCCGTTCACATTTTTTCAGTATCTTTTTAGCCTCCTTGTAACCGAGTTCAAATATTTCGCGGCTTTTCTCTACGCCAAACGTTTCATAATTTCCCATCTCTACCGGTTCAATCAGCAGGTCGCAGATTTCCTTGTCGTGCAGGATATTACTCTTGAACATAAAATGATACGTCCGGCTGGCCACATTCATCAGGCTGGGCTTGTACTCTCTGGCGACAAGCGGACTTGCGTTTATTCCGATCACCGTTTGACACTCGTCTCTGATGGTCGAGACGGGGAAATTTTTTAAAACGCCTCCGTCGACATAATGTACGCCGTTGATTATTTTGGGAGAGAAAAGTATCGGAACGCTGCTCGATGCGATAATCGGCGGGATAAGTTCACCATGCATAAACACCACGCTTTCGCCCTTATCGAGATCGGTTGCCACCATTCTCAGGGGAATTTTCAGTTCCTCGAATGTTTTGGCTCTCAGGTGTTTTTTCAGAAAGCGTTCAAACGAATCTATCCTGAAAATGCCGCCATCGGGGATTTGGAGTTTCGTCATTTGCCTGAAAGACATGTCTTCAAACAGCGCCGCAATTTCGTCGGGCGTATATCCGTCGGCATACATCGCCCCTACGATAGCGCCCGCACTCACGCCCGAAATAATATCGATCCTCACACCGTATTCATCCAGCGCCTTGAGCACACCTGCGTGGCACAGTCCTTTAATACCTCCACCGCTCAGTGCGACTCCGATCCTGTACTTTTTTCGAGTTAACACATCGGTTAATTTACCTGTCATCGTGTATAAGAATTTTGTTAGAGGTTTTCATCAGGCGGTTGTTTTTCCATCGTCTGTCGACGGTATCATTTCGACATCGCCCTGTCTTTTGTACACCTGTCGGAACATTCGGCTTCATACCGTTTTTTTTTCGTTCGTCACAAAAGCCTACAAAAGTAGATTTTCCGCCCGAACAAACAAAATGCAGACATGGTGAAGCTTTGCGGTTCCTCGATGAAACTTTACAGGTTCCCGACAGCAGTCGAAAACAACCATCCGACCATCGTTACACACCTACAAAGACATCTAAAATAAAAAAAATAATCGAGCTGAAAACAACCTTTCAAACTCGCTGTTTGTTCACAGCAAGGTATCCATGAGCTTATTATAGTATTAAATTAGGTTTATTTTTTGCGCGGTAAAATAAAAATACATACATTTGCAGCCAAGTTCAGCAATTCAAACGCCCCTGTTTGAATTTTTCACATAATAATCAATTTTATTTAACAAGCACATTTATCCTTACACTGCGATAAATGGATATACAAAAAATACTATTCCCCAAAATTTTATGAGTAACTACACCATTTTGCAACTTAATGCAAAAGACCTCTCTGAACTTCAAGAGATCGCTAAAAACTTGGACATAAAAAAGGTAAGCCCAACCAAAGACAACCTAATTTACGAAATTTTAGACCAGCAAGCTGTTACAAATGCCCAACGAAAAGCATCTAATAATGCCGAAAAACAAGAAACCACAAGCACAAAAAAAAGACGGCCACGTGTTTCAGCGGTACGTGTTTCCCCGGTGAAAAAAGATACACCGGTGAAAAAAGACGCAGAAAAAGAATCGGTACCCGGAAAAACATCGAAACCAAAAGAAGAAAATAAAAAAGACATTCGGAAAACAACACGAAAAACCGAAAAAACACCCGAACAAACAATTGTCGCCGAAAATGTGAAAACAATACCGGTGAATAACAATACCCCCAAAATGCCTAAAAGAGAAAAAATCGAAAAAAAACCGGATGAAAAAAAACCGGATGAAAAAAAAGAAACTATCGTTGAAAATAATAATAACAAAATAATTAACCCTATAGCGGTCGAAGAAATGGTAACCGAAGAACAAAAAAAAGAAATAGCCGAAATGATACAATCTGAAAAAGTAAACCGTGAGACAAAAGTCTCCACAAAGCCGAACAATAACAACAATAACGGCGGCGAGAATAATAGCAATAATAATAATAGTAACAACAACAGCAACAGCAACAGCAACAGCAACAGCAACAACAACAGCAACAACAACAGTAACAATAGCAATAGCAACAACAACAATAGCAATAACAACAATAACAACAACAACAGCAACAACCAGCGGATCAACAATAACAACAACAACGGCAAGCACAATTCCAACAATCAGCGGAATAACGACAAATTCGATTTTGACGGCATCCTCGAAGGCTCCGGCACACTCGAAATGATGGCCGACGGTTACGGATTTCTAAGATCGTCCGACTACAACTACCTCTCTTCTCCCGACGACATTTACGTTTCCCAGTCGCAAATCAAACTATTCGGACTAAAAACAGGCGACACAGTAACAGGCGCCATCCGTCCGCCGAAAGAAGGTGAAAAATACTTTCCACTGATAAAACTACCAAAAATACACGGCCGTTCGCCCGAATACGTACGCGACCGCGTACCCTTCGAACACTTAACGCCCCTTTTCCCCGATTCAAAATTCAATCTGACAACAGGAAAAAACGACTTACTGTCAATACGCATTGTCGATTTATTTTCGCCGATAGGAAAAGGACAAAGAGGACTCATCGTCGCCCAGCCCAAAACAGGTAAGACCGTATTGCTGAAAGATATTGCAAACGCCATCGCCGCAAATCACCCCGAAGTATACATGATCATCCTGCTGATAGACGAACGTCCGGAAGAAGTAACCGACATGGCCCGCAGCGTACACGCCGAAGTCATATCGTCGACGTTCGACGAACCGGCCGAACGCCATGTAAAAATCGCAAGCATGGTACACGAAAAAGCAAAACGCATGGTTGAATGTGGACAAGACGTCGTCATTCTGCTCGACTCGATCACCAGACTGGCACGCGCCTACAACACCGTTTCGCCCGCATCGGGCAAAGTCCTATCCGGTGGCGTCGACGCAAACGCCCTGCATAAGCCGAAACGCTTTTTCGGCGCCGCACGCAACATCGAAAACGGCGGTAGCTTGACAATTATCGCAACAGCGCTCACGGAAACAGGCTCGAAAATGGACGAAGTTATCTTTGAAGAATTCAAAGGAACAGGTAACATGGAATTACAACTCGACCGCAGATTATCCAACAAACGCATCTTTCCCGCTGTCGACATCACGGTTTCGAGTACCCGCCGCGACGACCTGCTGCAAGAAAAAGACGTACTAAACCGCATGTGGGTGCTGCGCCGCTACCTGGCAGATATGAATTCGATCGAAGCAATCGAATTTTTGAAAGATCGCATGGAAAGAACCGAAAATAACGAAGAATTTTTGATCTCAATGAATTCATAATAAAAATTTCGATGAACAAACCGCATTTATAAACTCACAGAAAAGGTGAAATCAACAGTTGATTCACCTTTTTTTTTGCGGAATATGCTCCGACATACCAACCGATTCAGGGCAATGTCATTCGATGAAGGATTAAATAGCTCTGTCGGCCCTTGTCGTCTTCTTTGAAGAAAGAGAAAGAGAAAGAGAAAGAATATTAGGTGGGGGAAGTCTCCCCCTCGCTTCAGCCGCCTACGGCGTCTTCCGCTACCCCCTCTGCGGGGCGCTGCCCCGCAACGCCCCGTAAGACAGTGTTTATAGTGATTAGTGTTTAGTGATTAGTGATTAG
>JAIRTG010000076.1 GCA_031255055.1 Prevotellaceae bacterium | reverse complement strand
CTAATCACTAATCACTAATCACTAATCACTATCTTCGGGGCGTTGCGGGGCAGCGCCCCGCAGAGGGGGTAGCGGAAGACGCCGTAGGCGGCTGAAGCGAGGGGGAGACTTCCCCCCCCTAATATTCTTTCTCTTTCTGTTTCCGGATGGAAGACGCCAAGTGCTGAAAGAGCTATTTAATCCTTCACCGAATGACATTGCCTGCAACGCCCTGTCCGGTACGCTATGACGTCCTGTTCAGTTACGGAGTGATTAGTGTTTAGTGATTAATAACAATTAGTAGTGATGAATATGATTCCTTGCATCTATTGCGGGTTAAACACAACGAACTTGCAAATCATTAAACACTTTTCCGCTTCGGTTACTTATAAAAGCGATTTTTCTCAGACAATAAATTAAAAATCAGTCGCCGCCATCCCTCTTAAACAAATATTTGTTAGTCCCACATCCCGATTTGCCCTTTTCATCCTTACCTTTGTGCGTTTTTTTTTAAACCAACATTCATTAAAAATACGCATGGGAACACAGGAAATAGATGCAATCATCTCTTTGATAAAAAAAGAAGTAATACCCGCCGTCGGCTGCACCGAACCGATTGCCGTAGCGCTATGTGCCGCAAAAGCGAGAGAAATATTAGAAGAAATTCCGGAAAAAATTACTGTATACCTAAGCGCCAATGTATTAAAAAACGCAATGGGCGTAGGCATCCCCGGTACAGACGGTATGGTAGGACTTCCGATAGCTGTCGCCTTGGGCGCTCTGATCGGAAAATCCGAATATAGGCTGGAAGTACTCAAAAATACCACGCCCGAAGCCGTAGAAACAGGACGGAAAATGATCGAAAACAAAACGATCGGCATCAGGCTAAAGGAGCATACGGAAGAAAAACTGTATATCGAAGTCCATTGCCGGTCGGGGCAAAATAGTTCAAAGGCGATCATCGCCCAAAATCACACTCAATTTGTTCACTTGTCTAAAAACGAGCATGTCTTGTTGGACAAAACGTATGAAAAAACCGAGGAAAGCAGAGACGAACAACTAACATTCACCCTCCGGAAAATATACGAATTTACAACTGTCACGCCGATCGAAAAACTGCGATTCATACTCGACGCTGCGAAAATCAATAAACAAGCTGCAGAAATATCACTCAGTCGGAACTACGGTCACGGTTTGGGCTCAATGCTAAACAACTGCCTTACAAACAATATCATGGGCAACAATATCTACACAAAAATCCTTTCATACACCTCCGCTGCCTGCGACGCACGGATGGCAGGCGCTATGATTCCGATCGCGAGCAACTCAGGAAGCGGCAATCAGGGAATAACTGCCACTTTGCCCGTCATTATTTATGCCGAATCGACCGGAAAATCGGAAGATGAACTTATCCGGGCGCTTATCCTCAGCAATTTGACGGTCATCCACATCAAGCAGCACTTAGGCCGACTTTCTGCGCTGTGCGGCTGCATCATTGCCGCTACTGGGTCGAGTTGCGGACTGGTCTACTTGATGGGAGGAAACTTTGATCAGATTTGTTACGCCGTAAAAAATATGGTGGCCAACCTGACCGGAATGATTTGCGACGGAGCAAAACCAAGCTGTTCGCTCAAACTGACAAGCGGTGTTTCAACCGCCGTTTTTTCGGCAATGATGGCTCTTCAAAACAAATACGTCAAATCAGTAGAAGGAATAATTGACGACGATGTCGACAAAAGTATCAAAAATCTGACCCTTATCGGCGCAAGAGGTATGACCGAAACCGACAAAATCATTCTCGACATCATGACCCACAAAGATTGAAAATAGTTTCTAACCGAAAAAAAAACAGTCACACCCATTTTCACGCAGAAAAATATACCATCTTGTTTTGAAGTCGCACATAACTTGATTATCTTTGTTCGCATAAAAAAACAAACAAAAAAAAATAAATATGGAAATTTCAGGAAAAATCGTTGCAATTTTGCCCATAGCAACCGGAGAAGGAAGAAACGGCGTTTGGCGTTCTCAAGACTACGTATTGGAAACAATGGAACAATATTCGAGAAAAATATGCTTCAATCTGTTTGGCGACAAAATAGATCTTTATCCCTTAGCGCTCAACGACGAAGTAACGGTCAGCATCGACATCGATAGTCGCGAATACAACGGTCGTTGGTACACAAACATTCGGGCGTGGAAAGTAGAGAAAAAAGAGAACAACATCGGCGGTCAGAGTGCCTCTTTCGACACCCCTCCTCCGCCCTCTTTTGAAGACCTTCCCCACGACGAAGGAAACGATCTTCCATTTTAACAAATCGAGATTACAAACAAATCGGGATAAACAAAGCTGGTTGAACCGAAAGCTCGTTTACCCCACAAAGAAAGGCAGCGCCGATAGTTCGGTAGCTGCCTTTTATTTTGTACGGCGTTGACTGAAGGCTTACTTTGTTTTGATTTAGAGGATTGGAACAATCTAACCATATCAGCTTGCGTTAGCCAAACTGTTTCATCTTTCAATCTCACCTCAATGCGAGCATGTCCATCTTCGGATTGATAAATTAGGATATTTCCTTTTTCGTTTTCCATAGTGTTTCGTTTAGTTGCACTTTGATATTCTTCTTGTTCCGGAATTATCAAATAACGATTATTTAGTTCGTTCTTTTTTTGACATTATCGAACATTCCTCAATTCGTCCATCATTGCCGGACGTTTGGCATACTTCTGCTTGAAATCGACAAGCAACGTTTCAACCAATTCTTTTCCGCCCTGATAGCTTTGCATTTCCTTTAAAACGGAAGCGATTGTTTTATAATGGCTTCTTCCCATATTACGTTCGGCATAAATCACAATTTTAGAACGGTAAAATTCCAATATCCGCTCTGCGTAATGCGGTTC
>JAIRTG010000073.1 GCA_031255055.1 Prevotellaceae bacterium | reverse complement strand
CTCCGCGTCTCTCGGAGCATGCTCCGCGTCTCTCGGAGCACGCTCCGCGTCTCTCGAAGCATGCTCCGCGTCTCTCGAAGCATGCTCCGCGTCTCTCGAAGCATGCTCCGCGTCTCTCGAAGCATGCTCCGCGTCTCTCGGAGCACGCTCCGAGCGTCTCTCGGTTCATGATCAGCGTCGTGGTAAACTACGAATCACGAATCACGAATCACTGTCTTTCGGGGCGTTGCGGGGCAGAGCCCCGCTGAGGGGGTAGCGGAAGACCGCCGTAGGCGGGCTGGAGCGAGGGGGAGACTTCCCCCACCTAAATCTCTTTATCTTTCTCTTTCCGGCTGCAAGACGCCAGGGGCTGAAAGAGTTATTTAATCTTTAACCGAATGACATTGGGGATGAGGCGCCGGTAATGATTACTGTTTAACGGTTAGTGATTGGTGCAAATTCGCTGTGTTTAAACAATAGGAGGAAACTATCGTTTCATAAGGAAGAAATTGCAGTTTCTGCTTTACGAAATTTAAGTGCCGACTCTATATCGTCTTGCTGCATGGCAGCGTCGAGAGTTATTCTTTCTTTTGCACCGGACAAAATAGAGGGGGGGAACTAAACTCTTATTTATAATTTCTTTTTTGTACTTTTGCCGAGTTTAATTAAATTATATGTGTCATGGAAAAATCGTATGTTTATTTGAGGAATGCTATTCGCTTAGCCGACGAAAATATTACCAATAAGGGCGGTGGCCCCTTTGGCGCTGTTGTCGTGAAGGACGGCAAAATTATTGCTCGCGCCGTAAATACCGTCACTACAGGCAACGACCCTACAGCTCACGCCGAAGTGAACGCTATCCGCGAAGCGTGCCGAAACTTACAGACTTTCGACCTGAGTGGCTGCGAAATGTATGCCAGTTGTGAACCTTGTCCCATGTGCCTGTCGGCCATCTATTGGGCGCGTATCGATAAGGTTTACTACGCCGGAAGCCGCGCCGACGCACAAGCCGCAGGCTTTGATGATTCGTTTATTTATCAGGAATTGGAAAAATCGCCGGATGAAAGAAAAATCCCTGCCATACAAGCTCTGAATGTGGAAGGCGAAAAACCACTGCTACGCTGGACTGCTACTGAAAATAAAGTGCATTATTAGCATTAGCGATTTGCAATATCGCCTGTGGCGGTACTGCTGCCGACTTCTATCTGTCCCACTTCTGCCCCTGCCTTGTTAGTGACCGGTAGGGTGGGAGTGGGGCACAAAAATCCTACAAAAATTACAAATATAGTTCGGACGGATGAAAAGGGCTATTTGACGCGGAGTCGTTGTCCGAGAGATAAAATTGATTTTGAAGATATGTTGTTCAACCGGCAAAGATTGTTGACGGAGGTGCCGTTACGTGAAGCTATCCGTCCCAGTGTGTCTCCTTTGCGGACGCTGTAATACTGTCTTGAATTTAACTGCTGCTGCACTTTTTGCTGATAGGCAAATGTTTCTTCCTGCGTAATCAGATAGAGTTCATTGTATAGTCCTCCGCCATTTTGAAAATTAATGACATCGGCGGGATTGATGGCATTCCCTAAATAACGCATTTCAAAATGTAAGTGCGGCGCTGTCGAACGCCCTGTGCTTCCGCCCAAACCAATGATGTCGCCTGCCGAGATGACTTGGTCGTGTTTTACAAGTACTTTCGATAAGTGGCCATATACAGTTTCCAGACCGTTATTGTGCCTGATGACTACATAATGTCCGTAGCCTCTGCGTTCGTAGGCGATTATCCTGACTTTTCCCGAAAAAGCGGAGAGTACGTTGTCGCCTGTTTTCAGTCGCAGGTCGACTCCGTAGTGAAAACGATAACGGCGGCGGCCAAAATCCGATGTTACCTCTCCCGGTACGGGCAGCGTAAATTCCGAGCAGTCAATATAAATGGAGTCCTGAATTTGGTTGTATGGTGTTTGATACGGATTTAGGCGGTCGTCTGCCCAAATGTTGTTGTAAATATCGTGAGCGGGGTGTTCTTCGGGCAATTCATCATCGAAATCATTTAATATCTCGAAATAATAACTTGTCGTATCGTTGTTTAGTATTAGATAGTCTGAAGCGTCGTCTTTTTCGCTCAACACGATGTGATCTTTTCCAACTATGTCTTTTTTGATGTTTTCTTTTTTTTCTGCAAAAGCCGTCAGGCTTATTAAAACTAAAACCAGCGTCGGTGTTATTCTCTTTTGAATTGAACTCATATCTTTTTATCAAAATTCATTATTAGCATAAATAAATCCCCGATTATTGAAGTCGTAATCAAACAGTTCTTCTGGGCTAAAAAAGCGGGTAAGTTCTGTCTCGGCGCTGTCTGTCGAATCGGAAGCGTGTACAATGTTTTCCTGTACGCTCATACTGAAATCGCCTCTGACTGTACCGGGCAACGCTTCGCGTCCGTTTGTTGCTCCAACCAGGTGTCGCACAACTCTGACGGCGTCGACGCCCTGCAAACAGCACACAATCACAGGACTGATCATCATTGCTCTTTTTATCCGGTTAAAAAATGGTTTTTGTGACAGGTGAGCATAGTGCTCGGAGACGGATTCTTCGGTGAAACGAATCATTTTAATACCGCAAACCTGCAGTCCTTTTTTTTCAAAGCGACTGAGAACTTCGCCGATCAACCCGCGTTGAACAGCGCCCGGTTTTATGATGATGAGTGTTTTTTCCATTCGGGGTTTCTTGCCGAATAATTGGGATTAATTACTCGAAAGCGTGTCAAAATTACGAAAAACGCGATAAGCGTCAAAACAGGCAGTTGTTTTTTAACTTATCAGACTCCAATTTACCGTGTTTGTTTTTATTTTTTTTAGTTGTGATACAAAAATTTGATTTTCCATCGATGCGAGTTGCGGGTCTTTTTCCAGGATCTCTAATGCGATATTGCGGACAATTTCCAACATTTTTCCATCGGTCGACAGGTTGGCAATTTTCAGGTCGAACGGCATTCCGCTTTGCTGCGTTCCCTCCAGATCGCCGGGACCTCGCAGTTGCAGATCCGCTTCGGCAATCTCGAATCCGTCGTTTGTTCCGACCATTGTTTCCATTCGTTTCCGTGTTTCGGTCGACAGTTTATGTCCCGTAAGCAGTACGCAATAAGATTGATCTGCGCCGCGCCCAACCCTTCCCCTGAGTTGGTGGAGTTGCGATAGTCCAAATCGCTCGGCGCTTTCGATGATCATGACCGCAGCGTTCGGCACATTGACGCCTACCTCAATCACGGTTGTTGCGACCATTATCTGCGTTTCGCCCGATACGAATTGCTGCATCTGAAGTTCTTTTTCGGCCGGTTTCAGCTTTCCGTGCATCATGCTTACCTTGAAATTCGGAAATGTCTCGCGGATGTATTCATATCCCGTTTCCAGATTTTTCAAATCTATCTTCTCCGATTCCTGAATCAGCGGATAGACGATATATACCTGCCGCCCTTCGCGAATTTGCTTGCCGATAAAATTGTTCACAACCGGACGCTTATTTTCAAAATAATGAAAGGTCTGTATCGGTTTTCGTCCGGGCGGCAATTCGTCGATGACTGAAATGCTCAAATCTCCGTAGAGTGTCATGGCGAGTGTGCGGGGAATCGGCGTTGCTGTCATAACCAGCACATGAGGCGGCAGTTTGTTTTTTTTCCACAAGCGCGAACGCTGTTCTACGCCAAACCGGTGCTGTTCGTCGATGACAACCAGACCGAGATTGGCAAATTGTACCACGTCTTCAATCAGCGCATGGGTGCCGATAAAGAGGTTCAGTTCGCCTGTCCGTAACTGTTCGAGGAGCAGGGTGCGTTTTTTTTTCTTAGTCGAGCCTGTCAGCAGGGCGATGTTGATGCCCAAATCTCCCAACATTTCTTTCAATCCTGTATAATGCTGCGTTGCCAAGATCTCTGTCGGGGCCATCAGACATGCCTGATAATGATTATCGACTGCCATCAACATGCTCATGAGCGCTACCAGTGTTTTTCCGCTGCCGACGTCGCCCTGCAACAGGCGATTCATCTGCTTTCCCGACTTGACGTTCGTTCTGATTTCTCGCAAAACTCTTTTCTGTGCCCCTGTCAGTTGAAACGGGAGGTACTTTTCGTAAAAGGTATTGAAATAATGACCTATCTTGTCGAATAAGAATCCGTTTATATGTTTTTCGCGCCATTTCACCTGCCTCAGAATGCTTAGCTGAATGTAGAGCAACTCTTCAAATTTCAGGCGTTGGCGTGCTTTATTTAATAAATCGGCATTTTGGGGGAAATGGATATTTATGATGGCGTCGGTCAAATTGAGCAGCGCATATTTTTTCAGGATGAAAGCCGGCAATGTTTCGGGAATACCGTTTTTGACTTCGTGCATCAGCGAGAAAATGATTTTTTGTACGGCCTTTGAGTTCAAGTAGTTGTTTTTCATACTTTCGGTCGTATTATAGAAAGGCTGTAAAGTCATTTTGTCTGCCGGCGGCAGTTGCGAGGCAATATCAATTTCGGGATGCACGATGTTATATTTGCCGTTGAACAAGGTTGGTTTCCCGAAAACGACATACGTCACATTCGGCTTATATTTTTCAAGCGCATACTTCAGTCCTTTGAACCACACGAGTTCAATTATCCGGTGGCCGTCGGTAAAGATTCCCACAAGGCGCAGGTTTCGTCCTTCGCCGACTTTTTCAAAACGTAGCAACTGCCCTTTTAGCTGAATAAAAGGCATGTTATCCGTTATTTCGTGGATGTAATAAAACCGGCTGCGGTCGACATATTTATACGGGAAGTGGTGTAGCAAATCGTCAGCCGAATGAATGTTCAGTTCCTTAGCAAAAACAGCGGCACGCTTGGGGCCTACTCCGGGAATAAACTTGATGTCGAAAGATGATAAATCCAAAATTTCAGTTGATTTGCAGGGCAAAGATAAAAAATTGTCCGGTAACAACCGGTATCATGCAGGTTACAAAAAGGAGGCATCCTACCCAGAAGCGCTTCCGAATCGATCTGTTCGCGTTTGATGTGAAGGCGGCGTAACCGCTAAAAAAAACGCTTTTTTATTCAAACACTTTGTGCAGTCCGGTAAAATAATTACCTTTGTGCCGCTGAAAAAATCAGGGCGGGATAGCTCAGTTGGTTAGAGCGTCGGATTCATAACCCGGAGGTCACGAGTTCAATTCTCGTTCCCGCTACAAAGTTGAGAAGGATGTTATCAGTGATGATTTCATCCTTTTTGTTTTGCCGTAAAACAATTTGCCGACTTCGGCCTGCAAAATTGAAAAGGATGGGGTAATGACGACTTCACCCTTTTTTGTTGCACCATACAATAGCCATCGATTTCTCGGCATATTCTCCCCAAAAAAAAGCCGCGAAAATCGCGGCTTTTTCTTCATTAAACATAATAATTAATCTCACATTTTTACTCCTCGCTTGTTTGAGGGGTAATCAGTTTGTACCCTTTTCCATGTATGTTGATAATCGCCACATTCGGGTCGGCTTTCAGAAGCTTGCGAAGTTTTGTAATATAAACATCCATGCTACGGGCGTTGAAATAGTTATCGTCGACCCAGATTGTTTTCAGAGCGTAGTTCCGCTCCAGAATGTTGTTAGCGCTTGCTGCCAGCAGGTTCAACAATTCGGATTCTTTCGTAGTCAGTTTTTTTGTTTCACCTTCAAAAACAAGTGTTTGTTTTTGAGCGTCAAACGTGAACTCACCAATTTGATATACGATAACATCTTTCACCTTTTTGCCTTTCACCCGTCTCAAAATCGACTCGATACGGTACAGCAATTCTTCCATGCTGAAAGGTTTCGACAAATAATCGTCGGCGCCTAATTTAAACCCTTGCAAAATATCTTCTTTCATCGACTTTGCTGTCAGGAATATAATCGGAACGTCGACATTGAGCGATTTTACATCCGCCGCCAAGGCAAACCCATCCTTTTTAGGCATCATCACATCGAACACACATAAATCGTATTTATTGCGTGTGAATGTTCTGTAGCCTGCTTCTCCATCCAATTGAAGATCGACTTCAAACCCTTTTGTTTGCAGGTATTCTCGTAAAAGCATACCTAAATTTTCGTCGTCTTCACATAACAAAATTTTTACTTTTTCGTCTGTCATAACTCGTCATTTTTAAGTGTTGGTATTGAGATTGTGAATTTTGTTCCTATGTTCAATTCACTTTCTACTTTAATTGTTCCTTTGTGTGCATCCACCATCCGCTTTACATAAGAGAGGCCCAGTCCGAACCCTTTCACGTTATGCAAATTGCCGGTGGATACACGATAAAATTTCTCAAATATTTTTTTTAAATCTTCTTTACTGATTCCTATGCCGTTGTCTTCGATACCGATCAACAGCTTTTGTTTTTCGTTTCGGGTCTCGATATTCAGCAGGAGCGGCCTGTCGCTATACTTTAACGCATTATCCATCAAATTGAAAATGACGTTTGTGAAATGTATTTCGTCAACGTAAACGAGATCATTTTCTGCGTTCAGTTTCGGAATAATCTTGCCGCCTTTCGCGTTCACTTTGATCGAAAAATTGCTGATAACGTCTTCTATCAAGTGATTAATGCGAATTTCGTTGAATTCGAGTATCGTTTTTTCTTTTTCGAGTATTGCCATCTGTAACACTTTTTCCACCTGAAAGCTCAGCCGTTTTGTTTCATCTTTGATCACATTTGAAATATGCTTCAACGTTTCGGACGTTTTCCCTACGCCGGGGTCCTGCAACATTTGAGAAGCCAGCGAGATGGTCGAAATGGGTGTTTTAAATTCGTGTGTCATGTTATTCACAAAATCGTTTTTCATATTGTCCAGTCGTTTTTGCCTGAAAATAATGATGATCGCAACAACAAATATGGCCAGCACCAGCACCAGTAGTACGACTGTCGGGACAATCATGCCCCACGTGTTGTAGACGTAATCTCGTTTTTCGGGGAAAACGAGCTGCAAGTAAGCCGGTTTTTTTGATTCTTCAAACGGGAATAGTCGCTGTATGTAAGTACTTTTTTCCGTATTGACTTCCCGTGTGTTGTTTGTCTGCTTTGAAGGATGCCTGTAGACAATTCGTCCCTGTTTATCTACGATATTATAATGGAACGGAATGTTGATACCGTTATTCTGCAATATCGTTTCGAGTGTATTGTACAGTTCTTCATAATTAACGCGCTCGTTAATTTCTTTTTCTTCAATCTCGTTCAGCCATTTGAAAACGGCTTGGTAGACGATTGCCCGCGAGCGGGAAAAATCATTTCTGAACTTATCCTGAAAGTATTTCGAGGTTTCCTCAATTGTTGACAAGCGACCTTGCGACCATCTCGGTTTTGCACTCGGCTGCGACGAAAAACTTTCTATTACAATACTATCGACATCATTTCTCAGTCGATGGTTTTTTTCTTCAAAGGACAAGTCCCGATTATATTTTGTATCAAATTCCTCGTCGCCGACCAGTGTTTTCGACAGGTATTCCAGCGCTTCGTTTTCATCCATCAGCCGAATAGTTTGAAACAAGCTTTGCCTGACTACGTCATCGAACTGTTTTTCCGAAAATTCGGTATTTATCCGTATATACCTTGTCTGTAGCACCATCAAAGAGACGAAAGTCAAGAGCATTACGATGATCAATATCCAAATTGTTATTTTTTTCATCCTGCACAAAAGTAGCAAAAAATAGAACTGTTAATTTAACAGTTCTATTAATTTAACAGTTATGTTGCGTGTTACGTATATTTCTTTAAAACTAATTACATTTTTAAGACAAAAATCGTGAGCAAAAGTTCTGGAGATTACGGTTTATTCTCAAAAAATTAATATTGTTAAGTTTGATATGGATTTTTTTACGAAAAATCGCCGTTTCTTCCACCAAGCGGATCCAAAATAATGTTATAAAACATGCAGGGCGAACCACATAATCAGCGGTAATTTTATAACTTGCGAATCGTTTTTTTTGAACAAATAGAAACGAAAAATTAAAACTAAAACGTAAAAAAGAGAACAAATGAAAAATTACCAAACAAATGCCATCAAGAACATATCACTGCTGGGCGGATCCGGATCCGGGAAAACCACTCTTGTAGAAGCGATGCTTTACGAGAGTGGAGTGATCAAACGCAGAGGTTCCATCGATGCCAAAAACACCGTTTCAGACTATTTTCCGGTGGAAAAAGACTACGGATATTCGGTCTTCCCAACAGTCATCCAAACCGAATGGCTGGACAAAAAACTGAACTTTATCGACTGTCCGGGCGCAGATGACTTCGTCGGCGGCGTCGTCTCCTCGCTCAACGTGACCGACACCGCACTGATACTCATCAACGCCCAATATGGCGTAGAAGTCGGCACAACAAACCACTTCAGATACACCGACAAATTCAATAAGCCGGTCATCTTCGTCATCAATCAGCTCGATAACGAAAAAGCAGACTATGACCGCATCATGGAACAGTTGAAAGAAAATTTCGGCAATAAAACCGTCCGGATTCAATACCCCGTCAACACAGGCCAAGACTTCAACGCCGTTGTCGACGTCCTGAAAATGAAACTCTATAAATGGAAACCCGAAGGCGGCGTACCCGAAATACTGGAAATACCCGACAGCGAAAAAACAAAAGCAGAAGAACTCCACAACGCCCTGATCGAAGCGGCGGCCGAACATGACGAAAACCTGATGGAAAAATACTTCGACCAGGGAGTACTCACCGAAGACGAAATGCGTCTCGGTATCCGTAAAGGGCTGCTCACAAGAGATATGTTCCCCGTCTTCTGCGTAAGCGGCGGAAAAGACATGTGCGTCCGCCGACTGATGGAATTTGTAGGCAACGTTGTCCCAAGCGTCAGCGAAACACAAAAACCAGAAACAACAGACGGCGTCCAAGTTGAACCCGACGGAAACGCCCCTACAAGCGTCTACGTCTTCAAAACCAGCGTCGAACCACACATCGGCGAAGTCTCCTACTTCAAGGTGATGAGCGGAAAACTCAAAGAAGGCGACGACCTCTATAACGTTAACAGAGGGACAAAAGAACGTGTGAGCCAACTCTTTGCCGTTGCCGGACAAATCCGGACAAAAGTCGACGAAATCGCCGCAGGCGACATCGGCGCGACCGTCAAACTAAAAGAAACCCGGACGGGTAACACACTGGCCGTCAAAGGAAGCGACTTCGTATTTAAAGCGATCGACTATCCGGCGCCGAAGTACCGCAGAGCCATAAAAGCCCTCTCCGAATCGGACGAAGAAAAAATGAACGAAGCCCTCAACCGGATGCACGAAGAAGACCCGACATGGATCATCGAACAATCGAAAGAACTCAAACAAACAATTCTATTCGGTCAGGGAGAATTCCACCTGCGGACACTCAAATGGCGGATCGAAAACAACGACAAAATACCCATCGAATACAAAGAACCCAAAATTCCCTACCGCGAAACCATCACCAAATCAGCCCGTGCGGACTATCGCCACAAAAAACAGTCAGGTGGCGCCGGACAATTCGGCGAAGTACACCTGATTGTCGAGCCCTATTACGAAGGGATGCCGGCACCCGAAACATTCAAATTCAACAACCAGGAATTCAAAATAAGCCTCCGCGACGTACAGGAGATAGATCTGGAATGGGGCGGCAAACTGGTATTTATCAACAGCGTAGTCGGCGGAGCTATCGACGCCCGGTTCCTGCCCGCGATTCTGAAAGGGATCATGGATCGGATGGAACAGGGACCGCTCACCGGCTCCTATGCCCGCGACGTACGGGTGATTGTCTACGACGGGAAAATGCACCCGGTGGACTCAAACGAAATATCGTTCCGCCTTGCCGGGCGTAACGCCTTTTCGCAAGCCTTTAAAAACGCAGGCCCGAAACTGCTCGAACCGATCTATGATGTAGAAATACTTGTACCGTCGGACAGAATGGGAGATGTTATGAGCGATCTACAAGGTCGTCGTTCGATCATCATGGGGATGGCGAGCGAAAAGGGATTTGAAAAACTATCAGCCAAAGTTCCCCTGAAAGAACTGAGCAGCTATTCAACCTCCCTCAGCTCGTTGACCGGAGGTCGCGCTTCGTTCGGGATGCAATTTGCAAGCTATGAACTGGTGCCGGTAGACATTCAAGAAAAATTGTTGAAAGAATACGAAGCTACAAAAAAGGAAGAAGAATAGTCCCGCCGCGACGGTCGGCGATCGTAATAGAGTCGGTTTATCGAAACCGTATTATATTATTGAAGGAAAAACTGTATAAACTGCATTGTTAAAAGTAATTTTTTTGATTGATGGGCGCCCGTTAAGGGCGCCTTTTTCATGCAGGAGGGTGGAAGTCTCTCTCGCTACAGCCCGCCTGCGTGGTCTTCCTTCAAGAAAGAGAAAGAGAAGATTTTTTTTGGGGGGGGGAAGTCTCCCCCTCGCTACAGCCCGCTGCGCGGTCTTCCGCTACCCCCTCTGCGGGGCTCTGCCCCGCAACGCCCCGAAGATAATGATTAGTGTTTAGTGATTAATGATTAATTGTTAATTGTTAAACATGGCGAACTTGCTAATCACTAATCACTTTCATATAACTACCCTGTAACTATCTGCTATGAATAGTATTTGCAAGGCTGCGCCGAAAGTTATTCCTTTTTTGCACTTGACAAAATATAGAGGGGGACTAATC
>JAIRTG010000069.1 GCA_031255055.1 Prevotellaceae bacterium | reverse complement strand
AATGAATTGGATGAACTGATTGAACAGGTTATTCCCGAAAATATCCGGCTGTCCGAAGACATGCAGCTTCCGGAAGCATTGGATGAGCAAAAATTCACGGAACATATCAATCGTATCGCCGGTAAGAATAAATTATATACCTCCTACATCGGTAGAGGTTGGTATAACACTTGTACGCCTGCCGTAATCCTGCGGAATGTGCTGCAAAATCCGGTATGGTACACGTCATACACGCCATATCAGGCCGAAATTTCTCAAGGGCGTTTAGAAGCGTTGCTGCTGTTTCAATCTGCCGTTTCGGACTTTACCGGAATGCCACTCGCAAATGCGTCTTTGCTGGATGAGGCAACAGCAGCCGCAGAAGCCGCCACGATGATGTTTAATCTACGTTCGAGGGAGCAGGTAAAAGCAAATATAAACACCTTATTTGTGGATGAAAACGTTTTCCCTCAAACATTAGCAGTACTAAAAACCCGTACAAAACCTCAAAACATATCGCTGGAAATCGGTAGCTACGACAGGTTTGAATTCTCCGAAAAATATTTCGGCGTAATAATCCAGTATCCGAATTCGGAGGGTAATATTGACGATTATGCTCAATTCGCCCTGAAAGCGCACGAGAACAATTGCAAAGTGGCGGTTGCCGCCGATATATTGAGTCTGTCTTTGCTTACCCCTCCGGGAGAATGGGGCGCCGACATCGTGTTTGGAAGTACACAGCGTTGGGGTATCCCGATGAGTTTCGGCGGTCCATCGGCGGCATATTTTGCAACAAAAGAAGAATACAAGCGTGACCTTCCGGGCAGAATAATCGGAATTAGTAAAGATGTAAACGGAAAACCGGCGCTGCGTATGGCCCTGCAAACACGCGAACAGCATATCAAGCGCGAAAAAGCAACATCCAACATCTGTACGGCACAAGCATTGATGGCTTCTATGGCCGCGTTCTATAATGTATATCACGGTAGGGAAGGAATAAAAAGTATCGCGGAAAATATCCATTCCATTGCAACATATATTAATGAAGTGTTACCTGTGTATGGTTTTTCTCAGGAAAACGATAACTTTTTCGATACGCTGAAAGTACACCTTCCAGCAAATGTATCGCAAGAAGATATTCGCAGGATTGCACAGGCACACGAAGTCAACTTCTATTATTACGAAACAGGCGAAATAGGTATCAGCATCGACGAAACAACCGATATTGACGACGTGAATACGTTGATTGACATATTTGCTGCGGCTACGGATAATAATCCCGTTTATGCACAAAAGAATGACATTTACGGTTTAAAGTCGTTCGACGAAGCATTTGAACGAAAATCCGACTATCTGACAAATGAAGCGTTCAAGAAGTATCACACCGAGACCGAAATGATGCGTTACATCAAAAAATTGGAACGGAAAGATATTTCTTTGACACACTCGATGATTTCTTTGGGTTCGTGTACAATGAAACTGAACGCCGCATCGGAAATGCTTCCGATAACATTGGCCGGATTTGGCGCCGTACATCCTTTGGTGCCGGCAAATCAGGCGGAAGGTTTTCTTGAAATAATAGACGGACTCGAAAAAATGCTCTCTGCCGTCACCGGTTTTGACGGTTGCAGCTTGCAGCCAAACTCAGGTGCAGCAGGAGAATACGCCGGATTAATGACTATCAGGGAGTACTTTATTTCAAAAAAAGAAGAACACCGAAATATCGTTCTGATTCCGGCGTCGGCGCACGGAACAAATCCGGCCAGCGCTCATCAGGCGGGACTGGACATTGTAATCGTAAAATCCGACGAAAACGGAAACGTTGATTTGGCAGACTGGGAAGAAAAAGCAAAACAACATGCCGATAACCTGTTTGGCTGCATGATTACCTATCCGTCAACACACGGAATTTTTGAGACGGAAATCAAATGGATGTGCCAAACAGTCCATAAATACGGCGGACAGGTGTATATGGACGGTGCAAACATGAATGCGCAAGTCGGATTGACGAATCCGGGTACAATTGGTGCAGATGTGTGCCACCTGAACCTGCACAAAACATTTGCCATGCCCCACGGTGGCGGCGGACCGGGAGTCGGCCCTATTTGCACGGCAAAACATTTGACGCCGTTTTTACCCGACACGCATTTCGGCAGAAATACCGTAGGAGCAGCGCCATTCGGAAGTCCGGGCATCTTACCGATTACATACGCCTACATCCGTATGATGGGAACGGAAGGATTGAAAAGAGCAACCAAAATCGCGATTTTGAATGCAAATTACCTGGCATGTCTTCTCAAAGACACGTATGGAATTGTCTATACGGGAGCAAACGGACGAGTGGGACACGAACTTATTTTGGAATGTCGCACATTCAAATCAACGTCGGGCATCACCGAAACCGATATTGCAAAACGCCTGATAGATTACGGTTATCATGCGCCGACCCTGTCGTTTCCCGTACACGGAACACTGATGATTGAACCGACGGAAAGCGAATCGCTGGAAGAATTGGATCGTTTTGCCGAAGCGTTGTTGAGTATCTACAACGAAATAAAAGAAATAGAAAACGGAACAGCCGACTCGAAAAACAATGTATTGGTCAATGCGCCGCATCCTGAGTATCTCGCGGTTGATGACGGTTGGAACTTACCTTATCCGCGAAGCAAAGCTGTTTATCCAACCGAATGGACAAAAGAAAATAAATTCTGGATAAATGTCGCTCGAATTGATAATGCTTTTGGCGACAGGAATTTGTTATGTGTTTGTCCGCCGACGTCATCGTGGGAAAAGCATCCCGTTTGATACCGACAAAATACGAAAAAACGTTGCAGAATCTGATTTTGCAACGTTTTTTTATCAGCAGTGCCTGCAAGCGGAAATTCAATATCCGTAGAAAACAATACCTTTGCAGCACGAATTTATTCACTTACATTCGTATTCCGGAACTCTTTACTGTCTGAATTTTTATATGATTGAACATTTGCAGGACAAAATCTTCACTACTATTTCTGAAATTGCCGACAAACATCAGCAGGCATGTTATGTTATTGGCGGATATGTGCGCGATTTGCTACTGAAACGCCCCTCGAAAGACATTGACATTGTGGTGGTGGGAAGCGGGATTGAACTTGCCGGGCGTGTGGCAAAAAAAACAGGGAAAAATACACATCTATCCGTATTTAAAAATTTCGGTACGGCGCAGGTAAAGACGCCGGTATACGAGATAGAGTTTGTCGGCGCCCGAAAAGAATCCTATCAGCGCGATTCGCGTAAACCGGTTGTGGAAGACGGAACGCTGGAAGACGACCAGAACCGCCGCGATTTCACCATCAATGCCCTGGCCATTTGCCTGAACAAAGACCATTATGGCGAACTCATCGACCCTTTCAACGGATTGACGGATTTGAAAAACCAGGTTATCCGCACACCTTTGAACCCCGATATTACATTCTCGGACGACCCTTTGCGCATGATGCGGGCAGTTCGATTTGCCGCCCAACTCGGATTTTACATCGAAGTAAACACCTTTGAGGCCATCGGGCGGAACAAAGAGCGGATCAATATTATATCAAAAGAGCGGGTAGCAGACGAACTGAACAAAATCATCCTGTCGCCAAAGCCGTCCGTCGGCTTTATTCTGTTGGAAAAATCGGGATTACTGAAGCTCATTTTCCCGGAATTGGATGACCTGAGAGGCGTTGAAACAAAGGACGGAGTTGGACACAAAGACAATTTTTACCACACTATCGCCGTGCTCGATAATCTGTCGGAACATTCGGACAATTTATGGCTTCGTTGGTCGGCGTTGCTGCACGACGTCGGCAAAACCCGCACAAAACGGTTTGACAAAAAACTGGGATGGACATTTCATAATCATGAATTTACCGGCATGAAGATGCTTCCCGATATTTTCAAAAAGATGAAACTGCCGATGAATGAGAAAATGAAATACACACAGAAAATGGTACTGCTCCACATGCGTCCGATTGTTCTGAGCGAAGAAGAAATAACGGATTCGGCCGTCAGGCGCCTGCTGTTTGACGCCGGAGACGATATTGACGATTTGATGCTCCTGTGCGAAGCCGACATTACCTCAAAAAACAGAGAAAAAGTAAAACGATATAAAGGAAATTTTCAGATTGTACGCCGCAAACTGAAAGAAATCGAGGAGAAAGACCGCATCCGTAATTTTCAGCCGCCCGTCAAAGGAGATGAAATCATGCAACTTTTCAATCTTCCCGCCTGCTCTTTGGTCGGCGAAATCAAAATGAAAATAAAAGACGCCATTTTGGACGGCATAATACCCAATGAATACGATGCGGCCTATAAATACATGATAAATATAGCAGCCGAAATGGGCATAAGTCCGACAACGAAATAGAACTTCATTTTAAAATTCAAACGATATGAAAAATCTGCTTTTATTATTATCCATTGCTTCTATTATGTTAACATGCAACAATTGTTCAAAAAAGCGAATCGTGTATCCTCAAACGGCTACCGAAAACGTTGCTGACATTTATTTCGACACCGAAATAAACGATCCTTACCGTTGGTTGGAAGATGACAATTCGACCGAAACGGGCGAGTGGGTAAAAGCGCAAAACGCCGTTACCTACAATTATCTCGAAGCCATTCCTTTCAGGGAAAACCTTCGCAAGCGCATCACCAACCTGATGAACTATCCGAAATATGGTTCTCCGTTCAAAAAGCACGGCATCTATTATTTTTTCAAAAACGACGGACTGCAAAACCAGAGTGTACTGTATCGTCAGGAGTCGCCGGACGCCGAACCCGAAGTGCTACTCGACCCGAACACTTTTTCACAGGACGGAACGGTTGCATTGGCCAATCTTTCGTTTTCAAACAACGGGAAATACCTGGCATATTCCATCGCGCGAAGCGGATCCGACTGGAACGAAATTTTTGTGATAGACCTCGCGACACGTGAATTGCTGTCGGAGCATCTCGAATGGGTGAAATTTTCGGGAATAAGCTGGCAGGGAGACGGATTCTATTATAGTGCGTATGACGCTCCCGAAGTCGGAAAAGAGCTTACAACGGCCAACGAGTTTCAAAAAGTGTATTATCACAAAATCGGAGACGGGCAGTCAAAAGACGTCATTATTTACAGAGACGACAAACATCCGCTTCGTGGCTGCGGCGCGGGCGTAACGGAAGATGAGCGATATTTATTCATTTCCGAGAATGAATCGACGTCGGGAAATTCATTAAAGATGAAAGACCTTGGCAAACCGCAGTCGGACTTCATTACGCTGGTCGATGATTTCGATAGCGACAATTCAATCATCGACCATGTTGACGGGAAATTATACATCCTGACAAACTGGGACGCTCCGAAACAGCGTCTGATGGAGATAGACCCCGCAAAACCCGCCCGTAAGGACTGGAAAGAAGTGCTTTCCGAATCGGAAAATGTATTGACGAATGTTTCGATAATCGGCGGAAAGATCATTGCGGTCTACATGCAGGATGCAACAGACCACGCTTATGTATATGATTTGCAGGGAACGAAACTGTACGAAATCGACTTTCCGACATTAGGCACCGTTGGCGGATTCAGCGGAAACAAAAATGAGTCGGAAGCATTCTACGTATTCGCGTCATACACCTTTCCGGGCACGATTTACCGCTTCAACGTAGAAAACAACACATCCGAACTATTTCGCGCATCGGAAATTGATTTCAATGCGGACGAATACCTGAGCGAGCAAGTTTTCTACACAAGCAAAGACGGCACAAAAGTACCGATGTCCGTCATCTACAAAAAAGGCCTTCAAAAAGACGGAAACAATCCGGTGTTTTTATACGGATATGGCGGTTTCAACGTCAGCCAGACGCCCGGATTCAGCGTATTGCGTATTCCGTTCCTTGAAAACGGCGGTATCATTGCGATAGCGAATTTGCGTGGCGGCGGCGAATACGGAGAAGCATGGCACAAAGCGGGAACAAAAATGCAAAAACAAAACGTATTTGACGACTTCATCGCGGCGGCGGAATACCTGGTCGCCGAGAAATTCACGAATGCTGCTAAAATAGCCATCAACGGCGGTTCCAACGGTGGCCTTTTGGTTGGCGCGTGCATGCTTCAGCGCCCCGACTTATTCGCCGTAGCAGTACCCGAAGTAGGTGTTTTGGACATGCTCCGCTATCACAAATTCACCATCGGATGGGCGTGGGCAACCGACTATGGGACGAGCGAGGAAAGCAAAGAAATGTTTGACTACCTATTGGGATACTCACCCTTACACAACGTGAAACAAGGTGTAAAATATCCGGCAACCTTCGTCATGACAGGCGACCATGACGATCGCGTAGTACCCGCCCACTCGTTTAAATTTGCGGCTACTTTGCAGGCCGCCAACGACGGCTCATACCCGTCGCTTATCCGGATTGACGTAGATGCCGGTCACGGCGCCGGAAAACCGATTTCCAAAACAATTGACGCCCAAACCGACAAATGGGCATTTATCATGTATCATTTGGGCATGAATCCGGTTGGGATTGGAGATTAGTATTAGTAGTCGGCGACTGACGGATTATATTATTGCAACAGCCCCTTGTCGAAAACGAGGGGCTGTTGTTTATTTGTCGTATTCAAACGACCGGAATGGAGAAGTCAATTGTTTAATTAAAAGTGGGACCTAACATTCCAACTCCTTCATATTTTTTTCGTTGACGATATTTTTTGCATCGGGCGAATCGTACATGTATCTGATTTTACTTTCGTAGCGCTGTTCGACTTTACCTCTGATGATTTTCATAGAACTGTTCATCAGTCCGTTCTTTTCCGAAAACGGCTCGGCGATTACCGCAACTGTAGCGGGTAGCCAGCGTTCGGGGAACAGGCCATAGTTTTTACCGCCTTTTTTGTATTCGTTGATTTCCCGCTGAATTTTAATCAACGCCAATTCTTTGCCCTCCCGGGTATCCCAACTTTTCTGTCTGTGCGACACATAAGCCTTCAAGACATCCATATTAGGAACGAGCAGGGCGGAGGTATAGTTATTTTGATTGTTGTATAGGATAACCTGTTCGATAAATTTGGAACCGTCGGACAACGACTCTTCGATACCTTCGGGACTATATTTTTCGCCGTCGCTCGAAATGAGCAGGCTTTTGAAACGCCCCACAACGTACAGATATCCGTCGTCGTCCGTATAGCCCATATCGCCTGTACGCAACCATCCGTCGACGACCGTTTCGGCCGTTGCCTTTTCATTTTTATAATAGCCCGCCATCACGTTTTCGCCTTTGATAACAATTTCGCCTTTTTGATTATGCGGCAATTCGTTTCCTTCCGAGTCACATATTTTCAACTCCATCGGCGTCACCGGATAGCCCGAAGAGCCTAATTTATGTCGCTCGATACCGTTTGCCGAAATAATCGGCGTGGCTTCCGACAAGCCGTAACCCTGAAACATCGGGATACCTATCGCGTAGAAAAAACGTTGCAACTCAATATCGAGCAAGGCGCCCCCGCCGATGAAAAACCGGAGTTCACCCCCGAAAGCCTGACGTACTTTCGAGAACAACAGCTTATCATAAAGCGACAAGAGCGGTTTTTTGAGTTTTTGCAGTCCTTCGCCTCTGTTGTATCCTTCTTTATTATAGGCGCAAGCCATTTTCATACCGCTATCGAACAGCCATCGGGCGAATCCGCCCTGCTTTTTGATCGTACTTTCGATATTTTTACGAAAATTCTTTGCCAGCGAAGGAACGCTCAACAAGATATGCGGTTTCAATTCTTTGATGTTGATTGGGATATTTTTCAGTGTTTCCATCCCCGTTCTACCCGTTTGCACCGTCCCAACGCTTGCGCCGTATGCCATAAAGCTATAGAAACCGGCAACATGTGCAAAACAATGGTCGAGCGGCAGGATGATCAACGTCCGGTACGTAGGCGGGATACTGATAAGCGTCATCGCCTGTTCCACATTGGCGGTATAATTACGGTGAGTCAGCAGAATACCTTTAGGGTCGGCGGTTGTTCCCGACGTATAGCTGATATTAGCATAATCATCCGGTTTTATTTTTTTTGCGATTTGGGTCACCACATTCGGGTTTTTCGCCAATAGTTTCCGCCCGTTTTCTTTCAGTTCGTCCAACGAGATTTCCGACTTTTCGTACGTTTGCTGTTTATCGAAGACGACAATTTTTTCGACCCGCGGCAATTCGGCAACGATTGCGCGGATTTTTTTCAATTGTCCTCCCGAAACGAGTATATACTTCGATTCGGAATGTTTCAATCGAAAGATAAGGTCATTACTTTCTTCCAGTTTTATCGACAGTGGGACATTCACCGCACCGGTATGCAAGATACCCAGTTCGCCGATAATCCAGTCATTTCGTCCTTCGGAAAGCAGGGCGATTTTATCTCCCGGTTGCACACCCAAATCGATCAGTCCGGCGGCCAGAAAGTGCGCTTCGGTTTTAGTGTTTTTGTAAGAAGTCGGTTCGAATTTATCGTTTTTTTTCTCCCACAGGAACGGATTATCTGCAAACTTGTCGACGCTTATGTTTAACAGGTCAATAATGGTAGGTTTATTCATTTGATTCTTTGTTTAATTGAACATCTATTTTGCTTAAGTCGCAAAGGTACTAATTTTTCAAGAACGGCAAATCAGTAGGTTCTACGGCCCTTAGCACGCTGTCGGTCGAAAGGTCCGACGGTTTGAGCCGCCCTTCGGAGGCAACTATTTATTTCGGCGTCCAGGAATTTCAGTTGCTCGTCATACTTATTCGTATTTTCGGTCATCGCCCTGTCGGTCAATTCAAAATAGCTGATTCTCAGGTTGCAGTAAGAGATATACCCGTTCACCCGGTACTTCACATCGGGATGCAGATCCGCAACAGCGTTCAGACGAGTCAGCAGAGCGATATTTTCCTGCCAGGCCGGCACACCCTCCTCCCTGATAAAAGCAGAGACGACTTCGGGCGGGGCATACGCGATCAGCTCAAACAGCGCCAACGCTTTACTTTCATTCAGCCCGAACTCCCGCATCGCCGACGTATAGGCGGGATGTTTATACCGGTCGGGCGAAAGGGAAAAGATCGCCAGATAGAACAACAGGATAACAATCAGACAAACCACTCCGGTCAGAACAGCTTTTCGGAGCGGGTAGAACAAACCACATGCTATTTCGTGTTCGGTCAGCAATTTGGTCATCGTTCCGTCGGTCAACAGATAGACCGCCGTCATGTATATCAGCGGAAAGATCGCCGGTGGTATTTTCATCAGCACATATTCCGGCAGCAGCAGCGCCGTAGCGACACAGATGACGGTCAACAAGACACAAAACACCAGCGACGCAAGTCCTTTCCTCGGCAGTTGCAAGTTTTTACAATTTCGGTAGATCAGGAAGCCGCCTGCAATCGGGCTACCGATGACAGTCGCAAGTAGTATTGCCCATTTTGAAAACAGTTCCGGACACACCGTTCCATCGTGCGGGAACTGTTTATTTTTATCGTCTTTTAACGGAAACATAGCGTTATTTTTTTTTAGAGGGCAAATATAGTGATTAATGATTAGTGATGAATGATGAATGATTCGCCTTATGTATTTTCCTTCCGGGAAGAGAAAGAGAATTAAGGGGGGGGGAAGTCTCCCCCTCGCTTCAGCCCGCTGCGCGGTCTTCCGCTACCCCCTCTGCGGGGCGCTGCCCCGCAACGCCCCGTAAGACAGTGATTAAATAGTGATGAGTGTTTAGTGATTAGT
>JAIRTG010000250.1 GCA_031255055.1 Prevotellaceae bacterium | reverse complement strand
TTAATCATAAAGACAGTGCTTAAATAGTGATTAGTGTTTAGCGATTAGTGATTAATCATAGCGAATCCGCACTAAACACTAAACACTAATCACTAATCACTAAACACGGTCGGTTTGCTTCACTCGCCGCTTTTGTAAAACACCTTGTTGTCCGACGAAAGGATGAGATAGTGTGAACTACCTTTGACATCGGTTGGTTCCGGTTTATCTTTCGCACATATCGCGTCGACATATTCGTTGCTGATTTTCGATACCAGCAGCGGATAGCACGCAAAAGGGGTATCGAACCGGTCGACCGACAGTCGGTTACCGGCGGCGTCGATCGTAGCGACAAACAAATTCATTTTACCGCCATCCGTCGCAACGGTCTGACCGGCGGCGTCTTCTATCTGACTGTACGCGCCGTAGATATAAAGGCGGTCGTTTGTCCGTATCACATTCGACAGATAGCCGGTGAAAGGCAGAACGCTGTTACGGACAGTTGTCAGCCCGTAGTTGAGCAGAGATAACTGCAACGCATCGTCCGAAATCTCATAAGGCGAGTAAGACTTTCCCTTAAAGGCGATGAGAAACGTCTCGTTGATATCGTCGAAAATCATTTTTCGCGGCACGGCAATCGAAGTCAGTCCGACATCTTTTTTCACGTTTCCGTGTCTGTCCAGCAGGTAGAAATGATTACCGATCGTCCCGCCGTTGTCTTCCGAAACAACAATCGCAAAACCGTTATCCGAATGGCTTGCCAGCATACCGTGATTTTTACCGGTCTTTTTACCGAATGTTTTGAGCCATTCCACCTCGCCGGTTTCCGTCAGCAGGGCGGCAAAGGCTTGCGTCTCCGCATCGTGCAGATACGAGCCGGTGATGAATGTCTTCTTATCGGATGTGACCGATTTTGAATGGATGGCATATCCCGACTCGGCGATTTTCTCCGGCGATATGACGTCGACATATATGACTTCGTTTTTATAGGCTATCGTCTTTTTGACGTCAACGCCGGAAGTTGTCGATTTCAACACATTGTTTTTATAGCTATCCAGCGCCGTTTGCAGGATGGCGCTGTTTGCAGCCGCCTCGTCGGTCAGATAGGTCTGCAATCCGTCGAAATTCCTGTAGTTTTTTTCGAAAAAGGCGCTGTATTTCTTCACGGCTTCGGGAGTCGCCTTACTCGCGGTAAGCTCCAGCGCCGAACCGGCGGCCTTTTTTTTCTCAACCAGGTTATAATAATAGTTATTCGACCGGGCAAAGTCGTTCGACGAATTGATTTGCGGATCAATCACATTGTCGGCATTGTGGTACAGGAATTTGATTTTTTCTTCCTGATACATCAACAGCGGAGCCACCACCGAATTGTAGTCGTACCTGTAGATTTTATTGACGATAAGCGGATTTATCGCATAATCGGGTTCGATGTCCGCTTTATCCCGTCGGAGCAATCTGTTGATATAGTCCAGGTTTTCGCTATGCACTTCTTCGGTTTTGCCGTACAGAAAAGCGACATCGCCGTTCAGCGTCGCGTTGAACGAAGCGATCCACGTATCGAAATCCCAAAGGGTGACGTCTTTCGCAATAAAGTTTGAAGCCGTCAGGCCGTGCAGACGGTATTCGGATACGGGCAGCAGCGAGTAGTTTATTTTGTAATCGCCCATCGGATATTCTTCGAGCGACTGTTTCAGCTTGCCGATATAATACAGTGTGGAATCGAAATTAACCTGTAGATTTTTCAGGTTTTGTTTCAGTTCGCTGTCGGCCAGAAAATACAAGTCGTTCAGTCGGCTGTTTTGCTCGTTGATTTTGCCGAATGTTTCGATACAGGCGTTATATTTGTGAATCCCTTGTGTCAGGTATTCCTGATTCAGGTCGAAATACTTTTTATACTCTTCCACATCGGCTGTTCGACTTTCGATATCGGCTTTGATACTTTCGTAAGTTCGCGGTTCGGCAACGGCCTGATAGTAGTCTTTATTTTTTTGGGCTTCCTTTTCGTCGAAATAATGTTGGGTGAGCAACAGATAGGTTCTGCCGTCGGAGATACACTGTGACACGTTTCCGGCTTGAAGAAAAGGGTCATACTGCCGCATCAGTTTCTGCATAATCAGTCCCAATTGATAGTAGCCATTGATATTGACATAGCTTTTTGAAGTGGTTGCCGCCTGATAGTTAAACAGGGTTTGATAGGCCTCATAGTCTTTCATATTTTTTGTTGCTTCGTAAATGGCTTTATAGTCCTGCTGTCCGTAGGCGGTTGAGACGACAGCCAGTTGGACGAAGAAGCAAATCAACAATTTTCGTATCATGATATATGTTTTTTAATTTGTTGTATTTTCAATAATTTTAATTTCCACACGCCGATTTCTTGCGCGGTTTTCGTCCGAATCGTTCGGGGCTATCGGGTGCAGTTCGCCGTATCCTTTCGACTGTACGCGGCTTTTGGCGACATTGCCGTCGACAAGGTATTTGACAACCGATTCGGCACGTTTATCCGACAGGCGGAAGTTGTATTCGTTGGAGCCGACATCGTCGGTATGGGCTGCTATTTCGATTTTTATATCCGGATTCCGTTCCATGAAACCGAGCAGACGGTTCAGTTCGGCATACGATTCGGCGTTCAGTTCGGCCGAATTTGTTTCAAAGGTAATATTGTTGAAAATCATCTTCGTTTCGACGGTCAGCACATCCAGCACGATATTTTTTGTTTCGCGGGTGGTGGTCTGTACATCCAGCGTAGTATTGAAATAGGTATATCCGGTTTTCGTCACGTCGAGTTCGTAGCTGTTGCCGGTACGCAGCGACAGTTGCGGGTCACCGTTTGCGTCGAGGCTCAGGAGCGATGCCGGATTTTCGTCGCGATACAGGTTTTTGATTTCCACTTCAACCGGCGTTATCCGGTTACCTTCGCTATCGGTCACGTTAAGCGTCAACAATTTTCGCGAGGCTTTGAGTTCGAGGCTTTTCTCAAAATTGCTGTACACCACATCGGTGCGTAAATCAAAACCGGTCTCATACGGCTCGAAACTGTCGCTTTCTATGGCGATTTTGTATATTCTGCCGATGTTCAGGTTGCTGTTATATTTTCCTTTCGACACGTTGACCGTCTTTTGACTGTCCAGCGGACGACCTGTGAGCGAATCGAAAACGGTAACCGTTGGCGACAGCGGATAGAACAATTCGTTGTCATAGATATTCAATTCCAGATTGACGTTGTCGAAGAGCGTGACGTTGAACGTTTCTTCGGCCTGATTTCCGATGAACGTCAAATCTTTATGATAGTACGTATGCGAATAGTTGTTTTTTGTGAAGTCCACCTTATAGAATCTTCCCTGTGTGAGGATGACCGAGAACGTTCCCCGGTCGGTAGCTCTGTATGTTCCGCAGGTGACCGAGCTGACGGCATCGCGTACAATAATATCGGCTTCGACCGGCTGTTTCGAGTACAGGTCAGTGATTGTTCCTGTCAGGACGAACGTTTTTGCAGGCGCCTTGTCCGACGGCAGTGTTGCCTGATGGATTTTCATCGGCTGCTTTTTGGTCTTTTTTGTATTCAGAATAAAATAGTCGCCCCTGCTGTTTATCATTGGCGACAGTTCGTCGTACTCGGTGTTCAGTTCGTCGACATAGACAGGATAGAACCAGTTATTTTCATCAATCCGCCGGGCGTGATAGATGTTATAATTATCGTCCTGCACCTTTTTCTTTTCTTTGCTGACATCGGCGCGTTTCGACGAGAAAAACAGCGATTTGTTATCGGCGGCAAAGAACGGTGTCTCCTGACAGCCTGTGTTAAATTCGGCAGGAAGATATTTGGGGCCTACCCATTGGTCGTCCCTGTCTTTCTCGAACATCAGTAATTCCTTACACGTTTCCTGTTCTTTTTTCGTTCCGACCGTCACCGGTTTTGCTTTCAAAACGAAGAGCGTCCTGTTGTCCGACGAAATGGCCGGCGAAAACAGGTCGGCATCTGTCGAGACAGGTTTTCCCACCTGTTGCGGTTCTCCCCATCCGTCTTTGGTCTTTCTTGCGTAGAATATGTCAAAATATCCGGTCGATAATTTGGCATGAAAAAACATCGTATACCCGTCGTGGCTGAACGAAAAGCCACCGACTTCGCTGTTTGTCCGGGCTATCAACTTGTTGATATACTCGAACGGAACAGGCTGTGTCCATTTTCCGTTTTGCAGATGCGATTCGTAAGCAGTCATCGAACGTTCATCTGCCGACAGAAAAACAAGATATTTCCCGTCGGGCGTTAGCGCCGGATATTTCATCGGTTGTTGAAACTCCGAAAACAGATCCGCATTGCCCGACTCTTGGGCATAGCCCAACATCAAAACACTTTGAATAAAAATGAAACTTAAAATAGTTTTCAATAAAATTTTTATCATACGTAACAATACATTTAAAAAAATTCAACAATCTTTTTCTGCAAATGTATGATATTTTCTCATAACACCAATACTTCCCCTTACCTGCGGCAATATGTACTAATTAAAAAAGAGCCGGAAATGTTAAAGATGAAAATTGCTTTGCGGCATTACGAATTATTCGTACATTTGCGAAACATTCGTAATTAATTAAATTTCAAGTATGGAAACACTGACATATCAAGAAGAAGAATTGATGTTGTTGATTTGGCAACATCAAAAAGGATTTATCAAAGACTTTGTTCAACTGATGGATGAGCCTCGTCCGCCCTACACCACAGTAGCCTCGATTATGAAAAATCTGGAACGAAAAGGTTATGTATCGTCAAAAAGATACGGCAATACATACGAGTATACGGCAATTATCGACGGAAACGAATACAAAACAACATTTATGTCGAACGTTGTGCGCAATTATTTTGAAAACTCCTACAAGAAAATGGTCAGCTTTTTTGTAGAGAAAGAAAAGATATCGTCCGAAGAACTGGCAGAAATCATCAAACTAATCGAGAAGAAATGAGTCCGCTTTTGATCTACTTCATAAAAGTGAACGTCGCGTTGGTATTGTTTTATACATGCTACCGGCTACTGTTCCACAAAGACACTTTTTGGGTAGCAAGGCGCATCTACCTGCTTCTTACGTGCGTCATTGCCTTTTGTTATCCGTTTCTTTCGTTTGTCGGATGGCTCGAAAGCAAGGAACCGGTTCAGGTTTTCATTGCCGATTACATCCTGATGCAGGAAATCAACATTTCTCCTTCGGCACCATCGTCCGACATCGGCGCGGAACAGACTTGTCGGATCATCTATGGCGTCGTGACACTTTTTTTTCTTGTCAGAACGGTTGTTCAAATCGGCTCCATCTGCCGACGGCGGATGAGAGGACGTAAAACCGAGCTATTCAACACAACGATTATCGAACTGAGTGGGAAAGAGGCGCCGTTTTCGTTTTTCAACCGGATATTTCTGAATCCCGAACTGTATTCCGAAAACGAGTTGAAACAAATACTGACCCATGAACAAGCGCATGTCAGGCAAATGCACAGTGCGGACGTCATACTTTGTGAGCTGCTAACGGCATGTTGCTGGATAAATCCCGCATCGTGGCTACTCAAAAGGGAAGTTCGTCGGAATCTCGAATTTTTGGCCGATAACAAAGTGTTGGCCGACGGATTCGATCCTAAAACATATCAATATCACCTGTTACAACTATCTTATCAAGACCCTGGTCTGAAACTCACAAATAAATTTAATATTTCACCACTAAAAAAAAGAATAATCATGATGAATTTGAAAAAAACATCGAAAATAAGTTTGCTGAAATATGCACTTATAGTCCCTTTGGCGTTCGCGTTGATAGTGTCGAGCAATGCCGAAAATTTGTTATCGTCCGTAAAAGAGAATGTATTGGAAAAAGCAGCTTCGTTTCGGTCTGTCGTCCGGAATGAGGAACCGATTTATGATGTTGTAGATCAAATGCCCGAATTTCCGGGTGGAGTCGAAAAGTTGCTCGAATTTTTAAAGGAAAACATCAAGTATCCCGAAGAAGCGATAGCGCGGGAGATAGAGGGGCCGGTGGTTTGCCGGTTTGTCGTAGGAAAAGACGGCACTGTCGGAGACATTGAGGTGCTAAAGGGTGTCGACCCATTGCTCGACGAGGAAGCCGTCCGTGTAATACGCCTGATGCCGAAATGGAAACCGGGCATGTTGAAATTGAAAGGAGAATTTGTAAACGTGAAATATACGCTTCCTGTTGTTTTCTCTCACTCGAAGCAGAAAACATCCGCGTCAGCGACTACTTCATTAGAGTCCCCCGTGCGGAACACATCCGCGTCGGTGGTTCATTCCGTGTCAGCGACTACTTCATTAGAGTCCCCCGTGCGGAACACATCCGTGTCGGAGGTTCATTCCGTCAGTAAATCGGTAACGGTTGTTTCCAGCGGTAACGCAGTGCAGAACATATCCGCGTCGGTGGTTTATTCCAACGGCAACCCGGATCAGGATACATCCTCCACGTCGGTGCATGTTCATTCCAACGGTAAAAGCAAAAACCCGCTCGTTATTGTTGACGGAAAACCATTATTGAAACACGAAGATTTGGAGAAAATAGACCCGGAGACGATTGAAAAAGTGGAGGTCATAAAAAATAAGGACATACCGGAAATATACAAAGAATATGGCGATCAAACGGCCGACGGCGTCATCGTCGTTCTTACTTTAAAGAAATAAAGAAAGAAATGCCGAATGGCTGTTTACCGGGGCAAAACAGTTATCTTCTTTAAACTCTTCAACAACGAATAAAGAGGTGGATACGGGATTCATCTCTTTATTTTTTTTGAAACAACCGGTAGAGAAAGACTCCGCAAGTCGATGACCTGCGGAGTCTTCGGATTACAAACAACAAAAAAGAAAGATGACCGTCGGTTGACGGCAAAACAAAAAAAAATCTTTTTCCCCTGTCCGGATTGCCGAATCCGTTCGGAGCGTGGTCTAAACCCGTCGCGGGCGAATAAGTTCTCTACGTTCCGCATCGAGTCAACATTACGGATTGAGGTAACGCCACGTAAGCCGTTTTCGGGAACACTCGGATTGTTTCTCGAAACTCCGTACAAAACACAAAAAACGAATGAACAATCAAGTGCATTTGTACGTGCTACACTATAATAAAGGTGTGTGTGTGTGTGTGTGTGTGTGTGTGTGTGTGTGTGTGTGTGTGTGTGTGTGTGTGTGTGTGTGTGTGTGTGTGTGTGTGTGTGTGTGTAGCAGGATATT
>JAIRTG010000249.1 GCA_031255055.1 Prevotellaceae bacterium | reverse complement strand
CAGTTGACGCAGCCGAATCCTGTGAAGTCGAGCACCACCGGCAGTCCTTTTTTGGCGGCGTAGGCCATGCCTTCGTCGTAGTCGTCGAACTCAAAATGAACGACTGTCGTGTTCAGGTTGAAGTCCTGCGTGTAGAGAGGCGGCGAAAATGCGCTGACAGCTTTCAGCGGCGCACCCCAAAGTCCCGGAACCATGTAAACGGCAAATGCCAATGAAATCATCGCTAAGAATACACCTGTTACCGATGTATGTTTTGTTTCGCTGTCGTGCGGGAAACGGATTTTTCCTAACAGATACATGCCAAGTAACGCAAAAATAACGATCCAAAGGGCGATAAATACTTCACGGTCGAGGATGCCCCATCCGTATGCGAGGTCGGCCACCGACAGGAATTTGAGTGCAAATGCCAGTTCCAAAAATGCCAGCACAATCTTTACGGTATTCAGCCATCCGCCCGATTTAGGCAGTGATTTCAGCCAGGTGGGGAAAAACGCGAACAGGCTGAACGGTATCGCCAACGCTACCGCGAAACCAAACATGCCCATCAACGGCCCTAAAATGGAACCGGAAACGGAAACTTCGACCAATAGCAGTCCGATGATAGGGCCTGTGCACGAAAATGAAACAAGTACCAGCGTGAATGCCATGAACAGAATACTGAGGAATCCTGCCGTTGATTCGGCTTTTGCGTCCATTTTTGTTGTCCACGACGACGGCAGTGTGATCTCGAAGGCGCCGAAAAACGAAATGGCAAATACAACAAGTAATGCGAACAGGAAGAGGTTGAAAACGGCATTTGTCGATAAGTCGTTCAACGCGCTTGCGCCGAATATCAAGGTGATCAATAATCCCAAAGCGACGTATATGATGATGATGGCGAGGCCATAAAGGATGGCGTCTTTACGTCCTTTTTTCCTGTTTTCGGATCGTTTCAGGAAGAAGCTCACCGTCATCGGTATCACAGGCCACACGCAGGGGGTGATTAATGCAATCAATCCGCCGCCGAAGCCCAGCAGGAAGATCCACCAAAACGAGCTGCTTTCTTCCGCCGTATTGCCGTAGTTTCGCAGTTCGTCGACGACAGGTGTCCAGTAGTCGGGCGCTGCGTCCGTTCCGGTGGTTAGCTGCAAATTTTCCGTATCGGCGCCGGTTGCCACCTGTTCATCGGTCGAAGTGGTTGCGACTTGGCTGTCTGCGGGTTCTTTTTTGGCCGTGTCCGAAAACTTGAATACAAATTCCTCCTGAGCGGGCGGAAGGCAACTTTCATCGTTACAGGTCATGAACTCGACATAGCCTTCGATTAGTACCTTTTCGGGGTCGTCGAATGTTATTTTTTGGACAAAAACAGCGTTGTGATTGTACCAGTTCAGGGTCATGCCGAAATTAGCATCGTAATTTTCGATGAGTTTCGATGATGATTGCATTTCTCCCACTTTTCGGACGTTTTGTAGCGTCTCAAACGTGAAGGAGGTCGGACGCGGGCCGTCGTCCGGAATGTGAAGCCCGTATAAATGCCAACCGTCGTCAATCGTAGCGCTGAATATCAGGTCGGCGGTTTTGTCACCGGTCAGCTTTTTTTCAAATTTCCACCGTACAGGCTCAAATATTTGGGACGTACCCGAAAAAGCAACTATCAGCATAAGAACGCTGATAAAAATGATTTTTTTGTTCATAAGTTTCAATAAAAGGATAAATGATTTTAATTTAAAGCGCGGCAAAGATACAATGAAAGTTCTTTTGTGACAAACTGCCATGACTTAAATGTAGTGTTTAATGCCGGTTATCCGGCCTGTGATTCTTGTGATTTAGATGATTTATGTGTTCCTGAGGATGTATCAAAAGTTCCCGGATATAATGATGGGTATAAACGGTAGACCTTGACGGCAATGTCATTCGGTTAAGGATTAAATAGTTCTTTCGGCCCTTGGCGTCTCCTTTCTGAAAGAGATAGAGAAAGAGATTTAGGTGGGGGAAGTCTCCCCCTCGCTTCAGCCCGCTGTGCGGTCTTCCGCTACCCCCTCTGCGGGGCTCCGCCCCGCAACGCCCCGAAAGACAGTGCAAATTCGCCGTGTTTAACCATTAAGCGCTAAACACTAACCACTATACATAAATCTCCAACAAAGTACATTCTTTTTCGGGGACAAGTTCCGGTTCGTGCACCGACGCCGGAACAAGAACGGTATCACCTTTAGCGATTGCCGTTTTTTCATTTCCGACAGTGATACTGAAGCTCCCTTCGATGCACATATAGACAACAAAAGAATCCAAAGAAACATAGTTCATAGTGATTTTTTTATCGAAACGGATGATATTTGTGGTGAAAAACGGACATTTTATCAATTCCGTGACCCGATTTAGCGTTGCATGATAGTTCGTTTTCGGATTTTTCGTCGCGCCGAAATCAATAACATCCAACGCTAGTTCGGTGTGCAGTTCGCGTTGGTTACCGTTTTCGTCGGTGCGTTCGTAGTCGTAGATACGGTAAGTCAAATCACTCGTTTCCTGTATTTCGGCAACCACGATTCCCTTTCCGATAGCATGTACCAGACCTGCGGGAATGAAAATAACATCTCCTTTTTGTACGGCAACACGCCGAAGCAGCTCATTTAATCTTCCGTTATCAAGGGCGGTCAGGTATTCCTCTTTGGAGGTATCGGTTTTGAATCCCACAATCAGTTCCGCATCCGGCTCTGCGTCGACAACATACCACATTTCGGTTTTCCCAAGCGAACCGTGTCGCCGTAACGCGGTTTCATCGTCGGGATGTACCTGAATAGAAAGATGATCATTTGCATCAATCAGTTTGAAAAGCAAAGGGAATGTCGAGCCGTATTTTTCATACACTTTGTCGCCAATCAACTCGCCCATATAAATTTCGATAAGTTCGTTCAAGTCGTTGCCTGCCAGAAATCCGTTCGATACAACGGACGCTTCCTGCTCAAATCCTGCCAATTCCCAACTTTCGCCTGTTCTGTCCGAGCCGGCATTTTTACCGAATAATGTCCTGAGTTTGTTTCCTCCCCATATTTTATCTTTCAAAATGGGTTTGAATTTTAGAGGATAGAGTTTTTTTTCCATAACGGGTCAAAACAAACGAAGCCTCCCCCTTAATTGGAGGAAGCCTCGTTTTCTTCTTTTTCTTTTTGTTGTCGTTGTTTTTTGAGGGCTTTTTCCCATTTCCACGCACTTTTCAGTGTATCTTCGACCGATTCTGCCGCTTTCCACTTCAGTATTTCGTTAGCCCTTGAAGCGTCGGCCCATATCTGTTCGATGTCTCCTTCGCGCCGTCCGACGATGGTGTGGGGCACTTTCACGTTGTTTACTTTTTCAAACGTGTGGATGATTTCAAAAACCGACAGCCCTTTTCCTGTTCCGATGTTATAGACTTCGACCTGTTGTTTGCTTTTTATATTTAACAGCCGTTTCAGCGCCACCACATGGGCTTTAGCCAGGTCTACCACGTTGATATAATCACGGATACACGAACCGTCGGGTGTGTCATAATCGTCTCCGAACACTTTCAGTTCGCTACGAAGGCCCATTGCCGTTTGGGTGATGTATGGCAACAGGTTGTTTGGCGTACCGATGGGAAGTTCGCCGATGTGTGCCGACGGATGCGCTCCGATCGGATTAAAATAGCGTAAAATAATTCCATTGTAGCTCGGATTTGCGTGTATGGTGTCATAGATGATTTCTTCGCTTATTTGCTTCGTGTTCCCGTAGGGGGACATGGCAGGTTTTATCGGTGTTTTTTCGGTTACGGGGAGCACATCCGGTTGTCCGTAAACGGTGCAGGATGACGAAAAAACGAAACTCTTAACTCCGTGTACAGGCATCAACTGCAACAAGTTGATCAGCGAAACAAGGTTGTTTCTGTAGTACATCAGTGGTTTTTCGACCGATTCGCCAACGGCTTTCGATGCGGCAAAGTGAATGATTGCGTCAATGTCTCTGTGTTTTTCAAACATTCTGTCCATGCCGACATAATCCACACAATCAATGTTCTCGAACAGGGGATAGACGCCTGTTATTTTTTCGATGCCGTTCAACACGTCAATATTTGAGTTCGACAGGTTATCGACAATGACCACCTCATGTCCTTTTTTTTGCAATTCGACCACAGTATGCGAGCCGATGTAGCCCGTACCTCCGGTTACCAGTACTTTTGCCATAATGTTTTTTTGTAAGCTGTTAAAATAATTTTGAGGGATAAACTCCTTTTCTGACGAGTTCGTTGATTTTCAGCACCACTTGCGGGCGATCTTCGGCATAGGTTACGCCGAACCATTTTGCAGGCGTATCCAACATTTTGCAGGTTGCTTTTTGGGAGGTAATCAAACTGTTGACAACCGTTGGGATATAAAATTCGGATTTCAGGCTTTGGCCGTTTTCCTTTAGAAATGTTTTGAAAGCATCCGAAGAATATTCAAAATAGTCGGGTGTAAATCCCCACATATTCATCGAAACGGGCGTAGTCGGATGAAGTGCAACTTCGGTACCTTCTTCATCTACATAGAAAATACTGCCGCTTTTCCCTTCGATATGGGTTCGTTCGACAACGCTGATCAGTTGACTCTCCTTATTGACCGTACATATTCCCCGACTGACAAATCCGCTTTCGGACAGTGTGTTTCCTACCCGATAGCCAATCATGCAGTAGTTATTTTGTTTTCCTGCAATCTTGCGGAGATAGTCGGCCAAAATGGAAAATGACTCCTGTCCGTAAAAATCATCGGCGTTGATGACGGCAAACGGCTCGTTGATCACATCTTTACCCATCAAAACTGCATGATTTGTGCCCCATGGTTTCTCCCTTTGCAGGTTGTAGTGAAAATTCTCGGGAACTTTACCCAGCTCTTGAAATACGAGTTCTGTTTGAATAAGGTCTTTGAATTTTTTAATAACAATTTTCCTGAAATCTTGCTCAAAACTCAGACGGATTACAAAGACAACCTTCCCGAAACCGGCTTTCATGGCATCATAAATCGAATAATCCATTATAGTTTCACCATTCGGTCCCAATCTGTCTAACTGCTTAAGACCACCGTAGCGACTGCCCATTCCTGCCGCCAGTACGAATAAAGTAGGTTTTATCATATTGTTTAAAATTGAGGGGCAAAGGTAATCATAGTTTTTGGAAATGTAAATTATTTTGTCTTTATGTTTTAGTGTTTTATGTTTTGGAATACACCCCGGCAGAAAAAAACAAACGGTCGGCCAAAGAAGAGAAATCGCTGTCGTTTTCATCCACAAGGCCGCCTTTATAAGTCAGTCGAGGTATGGGCGCTATCCGGCAAACAGACCCTTCTTCGTCCGCTCTCCAAAACGAAAGGCGATTCCACCGTCACGAATAATCTGTCTGCCTAATGAAATAATTGACACCTTTTCGGCCGTCGGCCCAAAAGACACCAAGCTGCTTCAAGCCATGATGACAAACCTTGTTTATCATCAAAATTAACTAAAGAAAGTTAATGCAAAAACACAAAACAACCTCCATACGTTATACGGCCTGTTTGAAAAAACACGTAAAGATAATATAATTGTAATAAATACAAGTTGAACAACTACAAATCAGCATACACAAATTGAATCAAAAGCACGATAATGAAAAGATACAAACACTTAATCTCGTTCATCCTCCTGTTTTCCTTATGGGGGACAGTCGAAGGACAAGTAACAATAGGGAGCACAGCCACTCCCCAAAAATTCGCCGTACTTGAGCTTGTCTCCAACAGCAACGGAGGAATACGCCTGCCACACCTGACCACTGCCCAGCGTGACGCTTTGAGCAGGACGAAAGAGTTTAATGAACAAAAGAATCGCGGAAATGCTTCCGCCGATCCCGGCTTGGGATTAGGATTGACCATCTATAACACCGATACCAACTGCACCGAATACTGGAACGGATATAAATGGGTAAGTCTCTGTATGGGCACAGCCAACATCACGTTAAAATCGCCTTGCGGCGACTACGACCCGCAGAACATACCCGAAGCGTCGGCCGACGGCAATCCGTCAAACTGTGAATATACGCCTGTCGACGAACCGGCCTGTACCGTTCCTTCGGGAAAAGCATACGAGGTCTATCTGACCGTCGGAGCCACCTATTCCAACCTACAGGTGGACGAACTGACGGCTACTTTCACCATCGGTTTCTTGCCCAACAGCAGCAGTATGCCCCGTAATGCCGTCGTACGTGTGGTGAACAACTGTACGGGAGAGTTCAAAGATTTTGTTTTCACCCAGTCGGGAGGCGTTTGTACCGGCGAACCTGATCCGGTACTGAATGTAACAAACCTTTCGCTCTGTGCGGGCGGCAGCGTGTTTGCCCATGTCACCAATGCGGTGGAAGGAGTGGACTACCTGTGGACATACGCCGGAGTGATTGTCCACACAGGAAGCTGGTACGAAATCAGACGACCGGGTGTATACAAAGTGTATACCGGCCTGCTGGGTTGCGGCACACCGGCCGAACTGACCGTTGCCGATAACAGCAGCAGCGACGCACCCTTTGCCATAACCATCAATGCCACCAACGGAGGCATCCTGTGTGCAGGCGGCAATGTCGTACTGACAGCCAATACCGCACAAACCGTGCTTTGGTATCACAACGGCATACCCTTGACAGGAAGCAACAAGAATAACAATCCGCTGCTCCTTACAGGCGCACCCAATGCAGGCGACTGGTTCGCCGTCGTCGACGACCAGGGCGGCTGCATATCCCGCTCGAGCAATACACTGACCCTGACAGACAACACAACCGTAAGCTCCGCCCTCGAAACGCCACAGGCTAAAGTTAACGGACAGGTGCTGAGCGGGCCGATTATCATCTGTAAAGGCGGCACGCTCAAACTGGAAATAACCAACGCCGACGCATATCCTGTCGGAACACAATACGAATGGTTCGACAACGGCATGTCGATCGGCAAGGGGACAGAACCGGTTATGTACCTGGTGCCGGCAAGTACCGACAATATGGTACTGTCGGTAACGGCCAGCGACCAGAGCGGCAGTTGTCCCAATACAGCCGTATCGTCAAAGACGCCTGTGACCTTCGTCGCACCGGAAGCAACTGCCATCAACTATGGAGCGACGGAAGCCGCCATCTGCGGTAAAACACCCGCAACACTCATTGCCGATTATACGGCAGGAGACGGCCATTACGAATGGATGCAGGATGGCTACACCATACCCGGACAAACCAACCAAACCCTGATGGCCCGTGAGCCGGGCAAATATACCGTTCGCTACAAAAGCACAGAGGGATGTTGGAGTGTGGTATCCGTTTCCATCAACGTGATACAGAGTGCGACGCTGAATATGGCATGGAACGTTGAGCCGGGAAATGTAAAAAAAGGCGATCAGGTGACATACACCATCAACTCCGCTCCTGTGGCCGAACAGTACAAATGGAGCTACAGCTCAAGCAATCCCGCCGCAATCGTATCAATCATCCCGATTGGCAACGGCAGCTCGGCAGTGGTACAATACGGCGACAAGAGCAGTCTTCCCGTCGGCACAGACCCCGAAGTGACGCTGATTGTGCAGAGTGTGGGTCATCCCTGCGGAGATGTCACCCTGAAAAAAACGATAACCGTTGAAGACGGCTGCGTCGAAGGTACATCGGTCACCCTGACCCCTAACGGAACAATCACCCTGACACAGGGTAAACACATTTCATTTTCGGCGTCGAGTAACGCCTCGAACAACGACAATGACCTGAAATACGAATGGTTTATCGACGACGTGTCGCAGGGCGCCGCTTCGACAAACAATACCTTCGCATACGCTCCCCTCAATCCGGGAGAATACACCGTGTCGGTGCGGGTAACAAACAACTGTACACCGGCGGCAGACGACTTAAAGGCACAGGCTGCTTTGAATGTGAAAGCCGATCCGAACAACTATTCACCCGACACAAGCGGCAACTTCAAGCTGACAGGAAAGGACTGTTTCGATATTGCGCAAAGCAACTTCGGAGGAAGTTGCGGCGCAAAAGCATACCGACCGGGCGACTTCCTCGACAATAGTCGTAACTGGGTGGAAGGTAAACAGTGGATCTATACCTTCACAGCAAACGCAAATTACACCAACCTCCGATTTGTTATCAACGACCCAAACGTGCTTGTAAAAAGCGAAAAAAGCGATGTCAAAACCAATACACACACGCTGGTATTCGACGAGAGCGTGTTGACCAAAGTGTTGGGTAAGGACAGAACCAATGCCTTGAACATCACCGTATACGCCCTCTATGAAGTAAACGGCACAAAGAAACGTGTAAGTCTGAATGTCAAGGTGCAGGATTGCGATTGCGGTTGCGGGGCATACATCAGTCGGGGTGTCTGGAAAGCGTTTATGTGCCACAATCTGGGTGCGGACGAAACGCTTGATCCGCTCATTCCTGCGGCCGGTCTGCACGGAGCGAAATATAAATTCGGCACCCCAAAAGCATCCTTAACAATGGCACAGGATCAGTCGAGCGCCTCGACGATAGCAAACTGGACAATCGCGGCAAACTATCCCTATCAAACATCCGGTACATGGAACATGACAACCAACAATCCCTGTCCGACGGGATTTCGCGTACCGACCGTATCAGAATGGGAAGGGGTGATCGCCAACAATGCCAAAACTGCGACAGGTACATGGGCAGATGCTGCAACCAACTTTAGTAGTGGGATACATTTCGGTGACAGGCTATTTTTACCGGCTGCCGGTTCTCGTTTTCACCAAAGCGGCATGTTGAGTGTCCGGGGCAAATTCGGTTACTATTGGGCTTCAAATAATCGCAACTCATCGGGTGTCGGAGAGGTGCTACGCATGGTCTTTGTAGACGGCAAACCGTCTATAGATAGCGGTGGTGGCCGTCAAGCCGGATACTCCGTCCGCTGCATCGCGGAATAAAAACGACAAATATCCAAAGGAATGAAAAAAGCGACATTCGTGATTAACGGTTCGGACAACAGGCGATTTATTTCTTACAAGAAAGAGAAAGATAATTAGGGGGGGGAAGTCTCCCCCTCGCTTCAGCCCGCTTACGCGGTCTTCCGCTACCCCCTCAGCGGGGCTCTGCCCCGCAACGCCCCGTAAGACAGTGAAGAATGAAGAGTGAAGAATGAAGAGTGATTAGTGTTTAGTGATTAACGATTAATGATTAAACATGGCGAACTTGCAAATCACTAATCACTCTTCATTCTTCACTAATCACTACACCCCCACCACCGTAACCGTTTTACCGTTCACCGTTTCTTTGCGCATATAGAGTTTGTCCTCCCAGCCGACGGTCGGACGGCGGTCGAAGACGACCATCCACCCCTCGTTGCAGCAGTGGGC
>JAIRTG010000207.1 GCA_031255055.1 Prevotellaceae bacterium | reverse complement strand
GTCGGTTTGTCGTTGATGTAGAAGTTGCCTGCCGAATAACGCAGCTTGTCGAACGCCGTTTGAATCGCATAGCGGTCGCGGGCAAAGATGGAGCCTGTCAGACCGTAAGGCGACGTTTTGTCGCAAAGTGTCAGCGTTTCTTCGTACTTGTCGTCGTCGTAGGGGAAGATGGTGACCACCGGTCCGAAAATCTCTTCGACCATCGTTTTGAAAGACGGATTGGTTGTCAGAATCACGGTCGGCTCCACAAAGTAACCGGTCGACTTGTCACATTTTCCGCCGAATATGATTTGGGCGTCGGTGGACTGCCGCGCAAATTCGATGTACGACCGGATGTTGTCGAACGATGCCTCGTCGATCACGGCGTTGAAGAAATGGGTGAAGTCCGCCGGATCGCCCATCTTTATTTCGTTCAACATGTCGCCGATGTGATTTTTGACGTCTTTCCAGAGGGATTTGGGGAGGTAGGCACGCGACGCCGCCGAACATTTTTGTCCCTGATATTCAAATGCGCCGCGAACGATGGCCGTTGCTACTTCGATGGCCGATGACGACGGATGTACAAAGATGAAATTCTTTCCGCCGGTTTCGCCTACGATTTTTGGATACGATTTGTAGCGTTCCAGATTGTCTCCCATTTGTCGCCAAAGGGTGTTGAACGTGGCGGTGGAGCCTGTAAAGTGGAATCCGGCCAGGTCGGGACTCGTTGTGATGACTTTCCCGATGACGCTTCCCTGCCCGGGTATGAAGTTGACTACGCCGTCGGGCATGCCCGCTTCCTGAAAAACTTTCATCAGCAGGTAGTTCGAGTGAATGGCTGTTGTGGACGGTTTCCAAACGGCTACGTTGCCCATCATGGCCGGCGCCATGTTCAGGTTGCCCGCAATGGAGGTGAAGTTGAACGGACTGAGCGAAAAAACAAAGCCTTCCAGTGCCCGGTATTCAAGACGGTTGAGTATCCCTTCGGCCGAATAGGGCTGGTCGGCGTAGATTTGTCCGGCGTAGAATGTGCTGTAGCGTAGAAAATCGATCAGTTCGCACGGTGCGTCTATCTCGGCCTGAAACGGATTTTTGCTTTGTCCGAGCATCACCGAGGCATTCAGCAAATAGCGGTATTTGACGGCAAAAAGTTCTGCGATGCGCATCATCACCGATGCGCGGTCGATCCACGACAATTCCGACCATTGTTTATGGGCTTTCATGGCGGCGTCGATAGCCATCCGGACTTCTTTTTCTCCGGCTTTGTGATAGGTCGCCAGTACGTGACGGTGATTGTGGGGCATCACCACCTTTCCCGTGTTTCCGGTACGGATTTCTTTTCCGCCGATAATCAGCGGAATGTCCCACTCTTCGGCGCTGATTTGCGCCAGCGCTTTTTTTAATTCTTCTTTTTCTTTCGATCCCGGTGCATACGACCTTACAGGTTCGTTGCCCGGATTTGCAAATCGATAAAGTGCGTTGTTCATAAATAGTCTATTATATATTAATCTGTCTTGGGATAAATTTTGTGTATAAAAGTACTGCTTTCTTTCCAAAGCGAAAATACGATTGCCGTCTTTTATCCTCAACCGCCGTTCGACAGCGATTTGTCGTTCCGATACGTCCGAACCCAAAGGGCGGGAAAAGAAGAATCGAAATGCGAGTTGTTAATCATACGTCGTCCATGCCGATGCGATTGTCACTTCAATCGATATTTTAGTATTTATTTTTTATCTTTGCGCAACTTTTCCTTTTTTATCCCGCAAAAATAAATTTGAAAACAAATGAACGAACAAATCAGACAAATAGCAGAACGTCTGCTCGGTTTGCGCGATGCGCTTGATCTGTCGATTGAAGAAGCTGCTTCAAAAGTGGGCGTATCGCCGCAGGCGTACAAAAAGTACGAATCGGGCGAATCGGATATTCCGATGAACTTTCTCTTTCAAATCGCACAGACCTTCGGCGTAGAAATTTCCGCGCTTATTTCGGGCGACGACGCCCGGACAACCGTCTATTACGTCACCCGCAAAAATACAGGCGTCAAGGTGGAACGCACCAAAGCCTATAAGTATCAAACACTGGCACACGGATTCAAGGGGGCTAAAGCCGAACCTTTTATCGTATCGGTTGAGCCGAACAACAACCCGATCTATTTGAACACGCACCCCGGACAGGAATTTAACCTGGTGCTCAAAGGTACGCTCCTGCTCAACATTGCAGGTAACGACGTCATCCTCAACGAAGGCGACAGCATCTATTTCGACTCTACCAAGCCACACGGAATGAAAGCGCTGAACGATAAAAAAGCCCGTTTCCTGGCAATCATCCTGTAACAAAAAAAGACCGCAAGGACGTCGGATGACAACTATCAAACACATCGGGTCGACCCGAAAACCGATAGCGCCCAACGGCGCCCAATACGACCCGATGCTACCCCAAATATTGTTTGACGCCCCAAAACGCCATTAAAAATTATGCTTAACAACTATCTAGAACAAACAAACTTTGAATCGTGGGAAGATTTCAAAGCGAACTACAAACCGATCATTCCCGAAAATCTCAATTTTGGTTACGACATCGTCGACGAATGGGCAAAAAAAGACCCCGACAGACGAGCGCTACTCTGGACAAACGATAAGGGCGACTGCCGGACGTTTACATTTGCCGACATGAAACGAGAAACAGATAAAACCGCCTCCTGCTTCCAACAACTGGGTATCAAAAAAGGCGACGTGGTGATGGCCATTCTCAAACGCCGCTACGAATTTTGGTTCACCATTGTAGCCCTTCACAAAATCGGCGCAGTGATAATCCCCGCCACCCATCTGCTCACCGCCAAAGACCTGGTCTATCGCAACAACGCCGCGACCGTGAAAGCAATTATCGCCGTGGGAGAAGAACCGGTCGTATCCCATATCAACGCATCGATGCCCGAATCACCAAGCGTCGAAACGCTCATATCCGTCGGCGAAACGGTACCCGAAGGCTGGCACGACTTTCACAAAGAAACAGCGGCAGCACCCGAATTTGTCCCGATGTACGGCATCAACAACAACAGCGATCCGCTGATCGTCAGCTTCACATCGGGTACCACCGGAAACCCCAAAATGGTGCTGCTCGACTGCCTCTATCCGCTCGGACACATCGTCACAGCAAAATACTGGCACAACCTCCACCCAAACAGTCTCCACCTCACCATCGCCGATACCGGATGGCTCAAAGCCGTCTGGGGAAAACTATACGGACAATGGATTGTGGGCGCATGTGTTTTTGTATACGACCATGACAAATTTACACCTTCGGCGATGCTCGAAATCATCGAAAAATACCGCATAACATCGCTCTGTGCCCCGCCGACCATCTTCCGCTTTCTGATTCGAGAAGACATCACAAAATACGACCTGTCGTCGCTCGAATACTGTACAATTGCCGGCGAAGCCCTCAATCCCGCCGTCTACGAACAATTCTACCGGCTCACCGGCATCAAGCTGCGGGAAGGCTACGGACAAAGCGAAACAACTGCCGCCATTATCACCTCGCCGTGGGTAGACCCGAAACCCGGCTCAATGGGGCTACCGAATCCGCATTATGACATCGACCTGCTGACGGCCGACGGACGATCGGCCGAAGTGGGCGAACAGGGACAAATTGTTATCCGGACAGCTAAAAACATCCCGCCCGGCCTGTTCAACGGCTACTACCGGCATCCGGAACTGACCCGCGAAGCGTGGCACGACGACGTCTATTATACAGGCGACGTAGCGTGGCGGGACGAAGACGGTTATTTTTGGTTTGTGGGTCGAATCGACGATGTAATCAAGAGTTCGGGCTACCGAATCGGTCCCTTTGAAGTCGAAAGCGCATTGATGACACATCCCGCCGTAGTCGAATGTGCGGTGACGGGCGTTCCCGACGAAATACGCGGACAAGTTGTGAAAGCAACCATCGTTCGGGCAAAAGAGTACAGGGACAAAGCAGACGAAGCGCTGATAAAAGAAATCCAAAATCATGTAAAAGAAGTCACGGCGCCCTACAAGTATCCGCGCATAGTGGAGTTTACGGACGAGTTGCCCAAAACGATCAGCGGTAAAATCCGCCGTACCGAAATCAGGGCAAAAGACAACCGATGAATCCTGCCGACCGACCGACCCATTAACAACAATTGCGTGTATAGCGTATATAGCGATTAATTGTTTACCCCGGTCGGTCTTCAAAAAGAAGAGAAAGAGAAGACGTAGGGGGGGGGAAGTCTCCCCCTCGCTTCAGCCCGCCTTCGGCGGTCTTCCGCTACCCCCTCGGCGGGGCGCTGCCCCGCAACGCCCCGAAAGACAGTGATTAAATAGTGATTAGTGATTAGTGATTAGTGATTAGTGATTAGTGATTAGTGATTCGTGATTCGTGATGAGTGATGAGTGAT
>JAIRTG010000204.1 GCA_031255055.1 Prevotellaceae bacterium | reverse complement strand
CAAGTCGCATTCACGCTTGCACTACGACTTGCAAGTTACTTGCAAGTCGCATTCACGCTTGCACTGCGACTTGCAAGTAACTTGCAAACTATGTTAAAATCGATTTTAACGCTTTTAGTATGTTAAAATCGATTTTGACACTTTTAGCAAGTAACTAAACGCTCCGAAAACAGCGACTACGATTAGTGATTAGTGATTAGTGATTAGTGATTAGTATTTTAGTTAATGATTAATCATAGCGAATCCGCACTAATCACTAATCACTAATCACTCATCACTATTTAATCACTGTCTTACGGGGCGTTGCGGGGCAGCGCCCCGCAGAGGGGGTAGCGGAAGACCGCGCAGCGGGCTGAAGCGAGGGGGAGACTTCCCCCTCCTAAATTTTCTCTTTCTCTCCTTTCAAGGAAAACCGTGTTTAGTGATGAATGATTCGTGATTCGTGCGGATTCATCATTCATCATTCATCATTCATCGCTCATCGCTAATCACTAATTAACCACTAAATATGAATCGCTAAACACGAATAAAAGGAGGGTACAAATAGTTTTTATTGTGTAAAATCATTACTTTTGCCCGCTGAAAATGATTTGATAATTTAAACATTCACCCATTTCACACAAAAACAATAATGCGATGAAAACATCAAAAAGGGGCAGTCTGATGCCCGAATCCCCGATTAGAAAATTAGTGCCGCTGGCCAACGATGCAAAAGCACGAGGTATCAAAGTGTTCCACCTGAATATCGGACAACCCGATATTAAAACACCGGATGTAGGGTTGGAAGCCCTGAGGAATATCGATAGATCTATTCTGGAATATAGTCCGAGCGATGGCATCTATTCGCTCAAAAATAAGTTTGCCGAGTATTATAAAAACTACGGAATCGACGTTTCTTCCGACGATTTGATCGTAACAACAGGCGGTTCCGAAGCCGTTATATTTGGTTTTATGGCCTGCCTCGACCCGGGAGACGAAATCATTATTCCCGAACCGGCTTATGCCAATTATATCACTTTTTCGATTTTTGCGGGAGTGACGGTGCGCCCGATTACCTCGTCGATCGAAAACGGATTCGCACTGCCTCCCATCGAAGAGTTCGAAAAATTGATAAACCCGAAAACCAAAGCGATTCTCATCTGCAACCCGAATAACCCGACGGGCTACCTGTATACGCGCCAAGAAATGGAAAAAATCCGCGATCTGGTTCGGAAATACAACCTGTTCCTGTTTGCCGACGAAGTGTACCGCGAATTTTGCTACACCGACGAACCATATCTTTCGGCAATGTGTCTGGAAGGGATCGAAGACCAGGTGGTGTTGATCGATTCGGTGTCGAAAAGATACAGCGAATGTGGTATCCGCATCGGACTCATCGCGACAAAAAATAAAGCGGTACGCCAAAGCGCAATGAAACTGGCACAAGCACGTTTAAGTCCGCCCTTGTTGGGACAGCTTGTTGCCGAAGCGTCGATCGATGCGCCCAAATCGTATATGGATGGCGTGTATGACGAATATATTAAACGCCGTGATTGCCTCATCGAAGGACTGAACAGTATCGAAGGCGTATACTCGGCAATGCCGATGGGCGCTTTTTATACAGTGGCCAGACTGCCGATCGACAATTCGGACAAATTCTGCGCATGGCTGCTTTCAGACTTCAATCACCACGGAAAAACCGTTATGATGGCGCCTGCATCGGGATTCTATATCTCGGAAGGAAAAGGACATAACGAAGTACGCATTGCTTATGTACTCGAAATAGATGAACTCAAAGAAGCTATCGAAGTACTTCGAGAAGCCTTGAAAGCCTATCCGAACGACTGATTAGTGTTTAGTGTTTAGTGATTAGTGTTTAGTGATTAGTGTTTAGTGATTGATGAGAGGGATATTGAAAGAAAAGAGTTTCAGATTTGCAGTGAGGATTGTAAACCTATACAAACATTTGTATGAAGATAAAAAAGAATTTGTCTTGTCAAAACAGGTGTTGCGTAGTGGCACATCGGTGTGAGCAATGGTGCGCGAGGCAGAATACGCCGAAAGCATTGTCGATTTTATCCATAAAATGGCAATTGCTCAAAAAGAAATCAATGAAACAATCTATTGGCTGGAGTTGATGTGCGAAACGAAATATCTGTCAAACAAAGAATACAAAAGCGTCAGGAACGACGCCGTAGAGCTTATAAAAATGCTGACAAGCAGTATCAAAACTGCGAAACAAACACTAAACACTAATCACTAAACACTAATCACTAATCACTAAACACTAATCACTAAACACTAATCACTAAACACTAATCACTAAACACTAATCACTAATCACTAAACACTAATCACTAAACACTAATCACTATCACTAAACACTAATCACTAAACACTAATCACTAAACACTAATCACTAATCACTAAACACTAATCACTAATCACTAAACACTAATCACTATCACTAAACACTAATCACTAATCACTAATCACTAATCACTAATCACCGCTCATGAATCTGGAGTATTATATAGCAAAGCGCATCCACTTTCAGCCGGAAAAGAAAAACGTATCTCGTCCGGCAGTTCGGATAGCCATCATCGGCATCGCCATCGGCCTTGCGGTGATGCTTGTATCCGTTGCCGTCATACTCGGTTTCAAGACCGAAATCAGCAACAAAACAATCGGATTCGGCGGACACATTCAAATCACCAACCTGGACGCAAACAACACATTCGAGATGCAGGCAATACAAATGAGCGATACGCTGATGCGACAAATTGCCGCCATCGACGGTGTGAAGCACATCCAACGCTTCGCCACCAAACCAGGCATCATCAAAACAGACACCGACTTTCAGGGCGTCATTATCAAAGGCGTGGGCGGCGACTTCGATTGGCACTTTTTCGCGTCCAACCTCATAGAGGGGCGCCTGCCGGAATACGACCCCGACTCGTTGCGAAACGAAATAATCATCTCCAAGACAATCGCCGATTTATTGCAATTGCATTTGGGCGACCGCATCCACACCTATTTCATTCAGGAACAAGTGCGGGCACGCCGGTTTGAAATCATCGGCATCTACTCGACCAATTTTGCCGATTACGACAAAATGTTCCTGCTGACAGACATACGCCACATACAGCGCCTGAACAACTGGGACGAAAACACGTTCGGCGGACTGGAAGCGCTGATAAACAATTTTGACGACATCGACAGGGTAGGAGAGGAGGTCTATCGGCTCACCGCCAATAAATTCAGAGACGACGGCGGCGCTTACCACACCCTGACCATCAAACAACTCAATCCGCAGATTTTTTCATGGCTCGACTTGCTCGACATGAACGTCCTGGTCATCCTGCTACTGATGCTGATAGTAGCCGGTTTCAACATGATTTCGGGCTTACTAATCCTGATTCTCGAACGCATCAACATGATCGGCATCCTAAAATCGCTGGGCGCTTCCAACTGGTTTCTCCGCCGGATATTTCTCTATCATTCCATCTTCATGTCGCTCAGAGGCATGTTCTGGGGCAATCTTATCGGCCTTTCGCTATGCGCCGTTCAGCATTTCACCCACATCATACCCTTAGACCCATCGTCCTATTACGTGTCGACAGTCCCCATTGAATTTCACTGGCCCTACTTCATCGCCCTGAACCTCGGCACATTTTTGGCTTCGGTACTGATGATGATCGGGCCATCCTACTTAATCACAAAAATCTCTCCGGCCAAAATCATCCGTTATGAGTAAAAAATATCACCCATACTTCATGCGCGATGTTTTTATGTATTATCCGTCCGGAAAGAGTTATTTTTTATGTGGGGGAAGTCTCCCCCTCGCTACAGCCGCCTACGGCGTCTTCCGCTACCCCCTCTGCGGGGCGCTGCCCCGCAACGCCCCGGAAGACAGTGCATCAAGGCATCCCATACACAATATAAAAAACACTTTATCCAACAACATAATAAGAAAAATATGTCTTTAGAAACACCCGAAAAAACACTTCAACTGCTATCTTCCACCCTGCAACTATCGCAGCGGCAGGTTCAACACGCCATTCAACTCTTCAACGGCGGCGCAACGATACCCTTTATCAGTCGGTATCGCAAAGAAGCCACCGGCGGAATGGACGAAATACAACTGGCCGACTTGAAAACACAGTACGAAAAGCTACAGGAACTTCTCAAACGGAAAGAAACCATCCTGACGACCATCGAAGCGCAGGGAAAACTGACCGATGAACTGAAAAGTCGCATCGAAAACTGTTGGTACGGTACCGAACTGGAAGATATTTATCTCCCATACAAACCGAAGCGTCGCACACGGGCCGAAATTGCCCGCGAAAAAGGACTGGAGTCTTTAGCGAAAATCATCATGAAACAGCACATTGACAACGTCGAACAGATAGCGTCGAATTACCTGAAAGACGGCGTCGAAAGCGTTGACGACGCAATAAAAGGCGCCAAAGACATTATTGCCGAATGGATCAGCGAGAGCGAAGTCGCCCGAACCGCCGTCCGGTCGATATTTGCGCGGGAGGCAGTCATCACGTCCAAGCTCGTAAAGGGCAAAGAAGCGGAAGCAGTGAAATACAGCGATTATTTTGAGTACAACGGAAAGCTTTCGCGCTGTTCGTCGCATCGTCTACTGGCCATGCGCAGGGGAGAGTCTGAAGGTTTTTTACGGCTAAGCATCTCGCCCGACAGCGAACACTGCATCGAACGGTTGGAGCGTATTTTTGTGAAGAACAACACCGCGTCGGCAGAGCAGGTGTACGACGCCATGACGGACGCCTACAAACGATTGCTAAAACCTTCCATCGAAATGGAATTTGCCAACGAAAGCAAGCAGAAAGCCGACGTGGAGGCAATCCGCGTATTTGCCGAAAACCTGAAACAACTCCTGCTATCTCCGCCTTTGGGACAGAAACGGGTGATGGGCATCGACCCCGGATTCAGAACAGGCTGTAAACTGGTCTGCCTCGACGCCGAAGGTAATTTGTTGCATAACGAGACGATTTATCCGCATCCGCCTCAGCGTGAATACAGCCGCGCGATACACAAACTACAGCAGTTGGTAGCGACATACGACATCCAAGCCATATCCGTCGGCAACGGTACGGCGGGACGCGAAACCGAACAGTTGATACAAGATGTCCGGTTCGACCGCAAACTGCAGGTATTTGTTGTAAGCGAGAGCGGCGCGTCGGTTTATTCGGCATCCAAAATAGCGCGGGAAGAATTTCCCGAATACGATGTGACCGTAAGAGGGGCTATTTCTATCGGTCGCCGCTTGATGGACCCTTTGGCCGAACTGGTAAAAATAGACCCGAAATCAATAGGAGTGGGACAGTATCAGCACGATGTAGATCAGGTATTGTTGAAAAAGTCGCTGGATCAGACGGTAGAGAACGCCGTGAATAGGGTAGGGGTGAACCTGAATACGGCCAGCAAACATCTGCTGACCTATATTTCGGGATTAGGGCCTCAGTTGGCGCAGCACATTGTCGACTACCGTGCCGCGAACGGCGCTTTCACCAACCGGAAGCAACTGCTGAAGGTACCGAAGATGGGGCCTAAAACATTTGAGCAATCTGCCGGTTTTTTACGTATTTCGGATGGCGAGCAAGCGTTAGACAATTCGGCGGTACACCCCGAAAGCTACCCGATAGTGGAAAAAATGGCGGACGATTTGAATATATCCGTGAAAGATTTGATTGGCAACAGCGACCTGATACGTCGGATTGATTTGAACAGGTATGTCAGCGAGAAAACAGGTCTGCCTACACTGACCGATATTGTCGAAGAGTTGGAAAAACCCGGACGCGACCCCCGCAAGGCGATAGCCGTCTTTGAATTTGACCCGCGCATAAAAACAATCGACGATTTGAGGGTCGACATGGAACTTCCCGGCATTGTGAACAACATTACCAATTTCGGGGCATTTGTCGATATCGGCATCAAAGAAAACGGTTTGATCCACATTTCGCAAATGGCCGACCGCCATGTAAGCAATCCCGCCGAAATTGTTTCCCTGCACGAATATGTCAATGTGCAGGTACTCAAAGTCGATCCTGAGAGAAAACGGATACAACTGAAACTGATCGTTCCGTCGTAGGCGAAAAACCTCCTTCCCATCTCGATATGGTAGTATTTAGCGGTTCGTGTTTAGAGTTTAGTATTTTGCAAAACCTTGTAGTTTATTTACCCTGCAAGTCTTCCGCAAAAAAATACCCCTACTCATCACGAGCAAGGGTATCCGCATTATCATGAAAAGCTACTAAAATTGATTTAGTACGATTGTTCTCCCGACGGACAATGCACAAGGTCATGCCGTGTGGAGTAGTAGCGGTCGAACTGCAAAAAAACGGAACGGGAAAAGTCGTCCGTCGGTACACAAAACAAGGTTATCCGATATATTCGAATAACCTTGTTATTTATTTTGACCTGATATAGCCCGACGGCTTAGTTTGCTACAATAAATTTCTTTGTCGACACCGAATTTTTTGTCGCATTTTTCACCGACACAATATACATTCCTTTGTTCAACTGTGCCGGAAGAATCAATTGTTCGTCTCCTCCCGCATTTTTTTGCCGGTAGACGGCCTTTCCTGTTATGTCGTTGACGGTTATTTCATACATAGAACCGTCCCTGAAATTGTAATTAACATATAATGCGCCGTTTTTATAGCTTGCCGATAACGCATCTGTGTTTTTTGAAACATTATCCACCTTTGTATCCTGGCTGTAATTATAAGTAATAACCACAGACCTTACTTCTCCTCTTGTTTCATCCAAATTGGTCAATGCGTATTCCGCCTTCGCTATTCCGACATATTCGCCGGGATGATAATCGAGATGAAAATCAGGTGCGGCCAATTCTTCATTCGGGCCAATTACGCCTTCCATAGAGCTGTTTTTCCATCCCACTATACAACTCGACAAACACCAATAAAACCCGGTATATCTATCGTCTATAGTAACGCCTTTGGGACGTTCAAGTACCGTTTGTTCAATCCTGACACGAACAGTCTGATTCGTCAGATTTTTTAATATGACACCCGATAACATTTCAACTTCCTCATCATTAGCGTGAAATTCCGTTATAGTAATCTCTGCGTTTGGTTCCAAAATGTGGCCGTCTTTATAAAAGGCAACCGATTGCGCCGAAGCATAAAGACCAAAGGCAAACAGCGCTAAAATAATTGTACAAATTCTTTTCATATAATAAATTTATTTAGTTGGTTATTTATTCCTTTATCAGTTTGATTTCTACGGTTTGTAAAACTTCATTATTCGATGCTCTATAAACAAATCCTACAATCGAAACATGTTTAGCGAAATCTTCATTCAGGAACCATTCTTTTTCCAGATTTCCGGTAAAGGGCACCGTGACGGATTCCTCTTTGTTTATTTTCGGCAACGTTTCGCCCCAAGTACCGTTGATAGCTTTTCGCAACACATGATGGTGAACATAGTTAAGATCATCATCCGATTCATTCGGCACGGTCTGACGTGCAACAATGTTACTTTCGAGCAGCCACAGTTGCAATTTCAGTTCATCGTCCGACTGTTCCAAAGCCCTGATGGTGGTCGAGATGTCGATTTTACGTGTATTTTCGTCATATTCACAACTCATCTCGATGTTGACCAAAGCCGGATTTTCGATCCGGCGACTTATTTCGGCCGACCATTTGGCCACATCACCGAGAATAGCCTTTCGGTCAAAAGCGCCGGCAGGCCAATTCCCTGTTGTATTAAATTTGTAATCATATTCCTCTCCTTCCGGCGTACGCAGCGCAGGGCGGGAAAGTCCTCCGGCATGTATGGCCACCACGATCACCGCATGATTATACTGTTCCTGCAACTGTCGGGCAATTTCGTGTGCTTCGGGACAGTTCACACACCGTTGTCCCGTAAAATCTTCCAATAATACCGTTTTGTTTATCTCAGACATCGGCACTTCCACATACCGCTCACTATTGTCGATAATGTCGCAGGAATAGAACGCGCCGATAAAAACACTTACAACGGCGATTATAAATAGTCTCTTTTTCATATTCCGATACTCTAAAAATTATAATTATATGCTATTTGAAATCCTTTGGTAGCCGGCACCATTCTGCAAATACCTCCCGAACAATCCAAGCCTTCTCTGGTACGTCCGTAACCGGCGCTCAACAGATGCGATTTGTGACTGAATGTCACCAATGCTTTGTAATAATGCTGTTTGGTAGCCCCTGCGTTATACATGTCGGACAATGTGAACATGAATCGCGAAAACATCGAAAGTTCCAACAACGCATACGCCCAATTTCCTTCGTCCTGTTTTGTATGCAGATATTGCAGTTCCGACCTTAGCGTATAGTTTTTATTCAGCTTATAATTCATGTCAAGCACAAATATATTCGACCGTATCATACGGCCCGCATGTCCCCGAACGATGTCGTTAAAATGCTGATTCATATACATGAAATGCAGTTTAAAATCGGATGTAATTCGTTTATCTATCGAGAAGTTGATATCCTGATAATACAATTCATCGCCGAATTTAAAGAAAGAAGAGGTATAACCGTCCGTACCCGCGACGGACATCGACGTGGCGCTACTATTGGGGTCAAAACCGTCGATATACTGTTTATCAATCGGGCGGATATAGGACACATTTGCTTTTAGTGTCGTTCCGTATTTTCCGCCTAACGCTGTTTTTCTTTGGAAAGTGTAACCGAAACTTCCCTGAAAAGCCCATTCACCGTCCGGCTGTGTGGCATACGGGTAAAAAGCCGCCAGGGCATAGGTATGCTGTAACGCAAACGCCGGCAGATGGTTGATAAACGACGAAGTACCCGAAATCGCACGTCGGCTTCTGAACGACATATTATCGCTGCGTTTAGCCTGTAACAAGACGCTCACCCCCCGTTTGGAATAAGAGCCGGAAAACATCAGCGCCGATCCGTTTTTATAGATATATTTATTGTCGAACGACGGGTCGTTTACTTTCAGGGCGTATTCGGTCAAAAAGCTGTAATCGCCTTTTCTCAACTGCATCCTGAAATCGAATGCTCCTATATTTTCGGGAAATCTCAGGCGATGTGTAGGGTCAATCAGCACAACATCTTCTTTTTCGTGCTTCCCCACATACGATCCGCCGAAAGTCAGATAGGTATTAGATTCCCGAAACGATTTCAGCCACTGTTCGACATTCAATTCCAGGTCGGCGCCCCAAACAAAGCTATCATTGAGGTCGAAATAGCGTCTTTGTTTACCACCCAGCGCTTTGAGTTGAATTCCTTTGTAGGGTTCAAAAACAAGACGGACTCCCCTCAGGGCGTTATCAATACCCAGACTGCGTTCCTGATACGTTCTAAAAATGAATCCGCTGCCGAATTGGTCGTAAAAGTCGCCGATTGTCATTTTCAGAGATTTATATTTTCCTGTCAGGTAGAAGAACGGGAATCCCCAACCGCCGAAATCGGGTTCGTAGCCCGGCAGCGGGTATTTCAAAAACTCGAAGCGCGTACCCGCCTCAACATACCGATTCATAATATTGACATCGGCGTATGTATTTGTACGTGCAAATTCATCGTATGCAACAGCGCCGATGGCTTTATCTTCCTCCGGGAACAGGATATCGGACTGGATGCTTCCGTTTACCGATAGGGGAAATTTTTTTTGAGTGGTATCTTGAGCAAAAGAGGACAGGCCGAACAGCAAACCGGAGAAGAGAAGGAGTGTTGATTTTTTCATTAAATTCATTAGAGAGACGGTTTTATTTTTCCAACAGTTTTTTCACTTCTTCCAGCAGATGTCCTTCCGAACCGTCTGTATAACCGGTGCGTGATGATGCGACTTTACCGTTTTCATCGATGACGAATATTGCGGGTACCATGTTAACGCCCATTGCCCGTTTAAAATCACCGTTCGGGTCAAGCAGTACGTCATATTCCCAGCCGTTACCGTTAACGTACGGAGCGACTTTCAAGCTATTTTGTCCTTCGTCGATCGAGATAGCAATTAATTTAACACCGGTTTCATCTTGCCAGTCGGCATAAACGTCGTGTATAGCGGTCAGTTCGCGCAGACAGGGTTTGCACCATAAAGCGAAAAAACTGATAATAAATGGTTTTCCATCATTATTCAGTTTTGCGGTATCTACTGTTTTTCCGTCCGTATTTTTCAGCGTAACGGACGGCAACTGTGCGGAAGCAGGAATTATGCTTGCCAAAACGGACATAGCCGTGATGAGAATGATTTTTTTCATAATATAAAATGTGTGTTGTTAATGAATAATATAAACGTGAGTCTATTAAAGTTAGCGCGATAGTCCGCTAATTATCCGGCAAAAGTAGCTATTTGTTTCTGTTTACCTGTTTTTCGGGAACGTCATTTTTTTAACAATATCACCGAAAAGTTAAATCATTTACATTTTAAAGAGTTTTGAGAAGAATAAATTACTGTTTCTAACGAAAACTAAAAGTATAAAATAAGCCGATAAGTTTTATTAGAAGTTGAATGAAGGAAGTATCTCCCTTGCTCCGGCCCGCCGTGCGGTCTTCCTTGAAAGAAGATAAAGATAAAGAGATGTAGGGTGGGGGAAGTATCTCCCTTGCTCCGGCCCGCCGTGCGGTCTTCCTTGAAAGAAGATAAAGAGAAAGAGATGTAGGGGGGGGAAGTCTCCCCCTCGCTTCAGCCGCCTACGGCGTCTTCCGCTACCCCCTCTGCGGGGCGCTGCCCCGCAACGCCCCGAAAGTCGCTACGCGACTTATATTTACCGGACATAATGCACCCCTTATATTCACTGGGCATAATGCACCCCGCCG
>JAIRTG010000052.1 GCA_031255055.1 Prevotellaceae bacterium | reverse complement strand
TTAATCGCTTTGTGGATAACTTTATTCGCTTTTTCTTTTTATCTCCATAAAAACCGTATATCTTTAATCTCCGTAAGTGAAACCATTCTATCAACTCCGGAAGGTATCCCGGAGTTGATTTTGTTTATAAAGTGCTATATAATCCGTAAAAAAATATGAAATCTTTCGTTCATCTGCACCTGCACTCGCATTATTCGATTCTTGATGGTATGTCCACAATTCCCGCCGTTGTTGATAAAGCAATAAAATACGGTATGCCCGCCGTGGCATTGACCGACCATGGTGCTATGTTCGGTATAAAAGAGTTCTGCAACTGTGTGGCTAAAAAAAACGGCGGAACAAAAAAAGAACTGAACGAACTGAATCGATCGCTGACAAATGAACATCTGTCGGACGAAGAAATACGGACGATAGAAGAAAAAATAACCGCGACGCAAAAAAAATTGCTGAAGCCGATTCTGGGCTGCGAAACGTATGTCGCCCGAAGAGGACTCGCCAAAAAAGAATTGCAGGAAGACCGTAGCGGGTATCACCTGGTGCTGCTCGCCAAAAACCTGACGGGCTATCATAACCTGTGCAAAATGGTGTCGGTCGCTTATATCGACGGCTTCTACTATCGACCGCGAATCGACCATCAACTGCTCGAAAAATATAGCGAAGGACTGATTGCTACATCGGCCTGTCTCGGCGGCGAAATCCATAAAAAAATCGAAGCTGGCGATTTGAAAGCGGCCGAAGAAGCCGTCCTTTGGCATAAGCGCGTTTTCGGCGACGATTTCTATATCGAATTGCAACGCCATAAAACCGATAAGCCAAACGCAGATCGTTCCATATACGAAAAACAGCAGCGTCAAAATGTGGAGCTAATCAATTTGGCGCGGAAAACAAATACAAAGATTATCGCTACAAACGACGTCCATTTCGTGGAAGAAGAACACGGAGAGGCGCACGATCGCCTGATTTGTCTCAGTACGGGAAAAGACTTGGACGACCCCTCACGGATGCGCTATTCCAAACAGGAGTGGATGAAAACACCCGAAGAAATGTGGCGAATTTTTTCGGATATTCCCGAAGCGTTGGAAAATACGCTTGAAATTGCCGATAAAATCGAATTTTATACGATTGATTCCGACCCGATGATGCCTGTTTATCCCATTCCCGAAAGTTTTGGTACCGAAACGGCTTATCGCGAAAAATATACCGAAGCCCTGCTGAGGGAAGAATTCGGAAATAGTTACGACTCTCTCGGCGGATACGAAAAGGTGATCCGTGTGAAGCTGGAAGCCGATTTTTTGCACGAATTAGCTTGGGAGGGCGCCAAAAAACGCTATTCAAACATTACGGACGAATTGATCGACCGCGTCGAATTTGAACTGAATGTTATGAAGACGATGGGATTTCCGGGGTATTTTCTTATTGTGCAGGATTTTATTAGCGCCGCCCGTAAGATGGACGTTTCCGTTGGGCCGGGACGCGGTTCGGCGGCAGGGTCGGTTGTGGCATACTGTCTGGGGATAACGGACATCGACCCGCTGAAATATGATCTGCTGTTCGAGCGTTTTCTGAACCCCGACCGTATCTCGATGCCCGATATTGACATCGACTTCGACGACGACGGAAGAGGACAGGTGCTCCGGTGGGTGACCGAAAAATACGGCAAAGAGCGCGTTGCACATATTATTACCTACGGAACGATGGCTACAAAATCGTCCATCAAAGACGTTGCCCGTGTACAGAAACTGCCGCTGTCCGAATCGGAAAGACTGGCAAAATTAGTTCCCGCCGGTTTCTCCGAAAATAAAAACGGAGAGAACACCAAAGTCAACATTACGAACTGTTTGAAATACGTTCCGGAACTACGTTCGGCACGTTATTCCGACAATTCGCTGCTGTCGGATACCCTCAAATATGCCGAAATGCTTGAAGGAACGGTGCGACAGGTGGGCGTCCACGCTTGCGGCGTCATTATCGGCGCCGACGATTTGAGCAACGTCGTGCCCTTGAGTACCGCGATGGATAAAGAAACGCAGGAGGAAATGCTGGTGACGCAATACGAAGGCTCGGTTATCGAAGAAGTCGGACTGATTAAAATGGACTTTCTGGGACTGAAAACCTTGTCTATTATAAAAGAAGCGATTGCCAATATCAAAAAATCAAAGGGAATTGACATCGAGATTGATAAAATACCGATTGACGACGCCAAAACGTACGACCTTTTCAGCAAAGGTCAAACAGTCGGAACATTCCAGTTTGAATCGCCCGGCATGCAGAAATACCTGATGCAACTCCAACCAAGTAAATTTGAAGACCTGATTGCCATGAACGCCCTGTATCGTCCGGGGCCGATGCAGTACATCCCCCAGTTTATCCGCAGGAAACACGGAAAAGAAGCAATCGATTATCCGTTTCCCGAAATGGAAAAGCGATTGGAAGACACCTACGGAATCACTGTTTATCAGGAGCAGGTCATGCTTCTCAGTCGCGATTTGGCGGGATTCACACGCGGTCAGTCCGATGAGCTGCGTAAGGCGATGGGTAAAAAAATGATCGACAAGATGGCGGCGCTGAAAGTGAAATTCATCGAAGGCGCAACAAAAAATGGCTTCGGCCCGATAGAGAAAATAGAAAAAATATGGAACGATTGGGCCGAATTTGCCAAATATGCCTTCAATAAATCGCACGCAACCTGTTACTCTCTGGTTGCGTATCAAACAGCTTACCTGAAAGCGCATTATCCTTCGGAATTTATGGCGGCCAACTTAACCCGCAATATCGCCGACATCAAGGAAGTTGCCAAATTTATGGACGAGTCGAAAAGCATGGGCATCAATGTGCTTGGGCCGGACATCAACGAGAGCGACTTGACGTTTTCGGTCAACAAAGACGGCGACATCCGCTTCGGACTCGGAGGAATAAAAGGCGTCGGAAAAGGAGCCGTCGCCGCAATTGTTGAAGAACGTGAGAAAAACGGAAAGTTCACAAGCATATTCGATTTCTTTGAACGGGTGAATTTAACCGCCTGTAACAAAAAGACGATCGAAAGTCTGGGACTGTCCGGCGCTTTCGATAATCTGGGCGACGTGCACCGCGAACAGTTATTTGTCGAAAACAGCAAGGGCGAAATCGTGATGGAAACGTTGCTCCGCTACGGTAACAAATATCAAAGCGACAAGGCTTTCCTGACCAATTCGTTGTTTGGCGGCGACGATTCGGTAGAAATCTCTAAACCCGAAATACCTTTTGCGTCGGAATGGTCGCCTCTTCAGAAATTGAACAAAGAAAAAGAATTGATAGGCATTTACTTGTCGGCGCATCCGTTGGATGAATACGAGTTTGAGATAAAACACGTCTGCAACACAAGAACAACCGAACTGAAAAATCCGGAGGAACTGCTCGGACGGAGCTTGAAAATAGGAGGTATCGTTACCGATTTCAGGCACGGAAAAACAAAAAACGACAGGCCATACGGCGTGTTGACACTCGAAGATTATGAAGGCTCGTTCGATTTCTATTTGTTTGGAGACACTTACTTGGATTTCAGCAAATATATGATAAAAGACATGTATTTGTATCTCCAGGGAGTGGCGCAGGAAAAGGGCGCAGATTTCAAAAACAAATGGAAAAAGCCCGAAAGTCCCGACGCCGTAAAAGAATATGAAGTCAAAATCAGAAGCATTGACGACCTGGCAAGCATAAAAAACAATCTGGTGAAAGACGTTAAAGTCTCCATTCCGCTGGACAGATTGACGGATGAACTTGCCGGCGAAATGATAAATATGATAAAAGGAAACAGCGGAAAGACAAATGTCTACTTTCAAATATACGACAAGATGGAGAATCATAACATCAGGCTGTTTTCGCGCCAATACCGGATCGACATCAATAAACAGGTATACCTGGCGTTGAAAACAAAACTCGAAAACGAAATAATCGACGAATTTGATGTCAATTGATAAATCCGGCATTCGATTTAAAAATCAACAAAAATAAAGACAGTCGAAAAATGATTTTAAACAGCAGCATATAGTAACAGTTATCAATCCGATGAAAACACAGACAGTTTATAAATTTAAATGATAGAGATTACAATTTAATTTTTATACCTTTGCCCCCCGAAAACTAACATAAAAACTAACTATAAAAAAATATACAAAATGGCTTTACAATTTACAGACGCTATCGTAAAAGAACTAATAGTAAGCGGCAAACCGGTAGTAATCGATTTTTGGGCAGAATGGTGCGGCCCTTGCAGGATGATAGGCCCTATCATCGAAGAATTGGCACAGGAATATGAAGGAAGAGTAGAAATCGGCAAACTGAATGTCGACGAGAACATGGACACGCCCGAGGAATACGGCATTAGAAGCATCCCGACAGTGATGTTTTTTAAAGAAGGTAAATTGGTCGACAAAATAGTGGGAGCCGCCAAAAAGAGCGACTTCGCAGAAAAAATAAACGCATTATTAGGATAGGACGATTCAACTGTCGAAAAGGCAGGAGACGCTTCAGAGGCGTTTTTCCTGCCTTTTTTATTGCGGACAAAAGACAGGAAACCCAACAAGTACGGACATTACGGACACAAGAGGAAGAGGTATAAAAAACAATATGCCATCCTCACGGACAGCATACTATATAAACTAAACTTACATGAATTAAATACCGGAGCGCTCTCAATATGTAAAAGCGAACAAAAAAAGTCTCTCCGGTTCGGCGCAGCATCTTTTCCACGCCGCAATGAAGCAAGTCGAAAGACTTACGTGGATATGACAACAATTCCAATTCATCATTCATCATTTTCATCGGGCAGACCCGATCGTTCTTTCAAAGGGCAGTATGCGATCCTCACGGACGACATACTGCCTAATATTTACCTGAATTATAAATCCCGGAGTGACCCGAAATTTAGATGAGACTGAAAGAGATTCTCTCTAATTCGGCGTGGCATAGCACCCACGCCATTCTGTTGCAAGTCAAGAGACTTGCGGTGATATGACAACTGATTTTCATTCTTTGTTTTCACTTGGCGACTTCCGCCGATGCCGCCGATAGCCTAAAAATAGTACGCGGGCCTCACGGATGGCATACTACGAAATACGGTAACTAAACATAACAATTTTTGATTTTCGGTTTTATTCCCAAATTATCAATTACCTATTTATCAATCAACATTCAATATATAAAATATAAAAATATAAACTTAATCCTCACTTGTAGAACTATATCCACGCGCACAGCATCTGTTTTTAACAAAACTTGCGAAGTTTCCCAAACATCCGGCTGCATTTCTTTCTATATTATTGATTTCATCTTTGCGCGATTATGGCAAATTTTCAAACCCTGCTGTGAAAAGTTTTGTAAAGATAAAGATGTTTTTAGAGTACGGAATATTCCGGTTTCGCCTTTGGCGGAAGCCGTGAAATGACAGGCGTAAATGAAGAATAAACACCAACGAATGATAGCGAAACATCAACGAATTGAGAAAAAAGGAAGAAGAATGGCAAATGAGCCATTAGCGACGAATGATTAATGGTCTGTTTCAAACATTTCGCCACCTGACGAATCGTTAACCGCCAAATTTTTCGCATATCGGTCTATTTTTCGCATCAAAAACAGCGAAACCTATACTCAACATAAAGCGTACTTTTACGCCCGACATGTTTTGTCCAACAAATCGCCGACGGTTATACGGCAAAAAGCCACTGTTTTTCACCCCGTCGGTCAATCACCAATGAAAGCAATAACATAAAAATTGATTACTATGAAAATAAGAACCTGGTTTTTGACAGCCATCATTCTTTTGCTGATTCTTTTGTACCTGATGACATTTGACAGCATCGCAACACTGTTCGCAAAGCTAAAAGCGACAAATTTGGCGCTGCTATCCGGACTGATAACAGGTTTGGCGAGTTCGTTTTTGATATTCATATTAACCTATTTCCTCACCAACAAAGACGAAAAAGAGCTGATCAGGACATCCATCGAAAAATCTGTTTCCGAAACCGTCAAAGCGATACATATCAATTGTATCTTTCTACAAACGAGCAAAATAAAAGACCTGAACGGGAAAAACTATTACGACGGCATCTATAACGTAGCGAAAAAAATACACCTCTGCGGCATCGCTCCCGAACACCTGATTCGCAACATCTGCAAAAAAAAGAAAGAAAAAAGCAACTGGGTAAAAAAACTCCGCGAAAGAGAGAACGTAGAAGTAAGAATCATCTTTTTAAATCCCGCATCCAAATTAGTATCCCTGATCGAGCAGCGCGAAAAAAAGGCAACCGGCCAAAACGTCAGCGACCGGCTAACCGCCATTATACACGAACTGAAAGAATTTGCAACCCGGCATTCCGACGTCAAACTGGCAAAAAACACCTCTTTGGTAATCAAACTGTCAAATCAGTTCATCAATTACGGCATCAGCTATATCGAAGCCGAAAACAGCAACAATCCCGACAAAATGTTCATCAGCTTGTTCGACCCCACAGATGCAAATGGGCCTCGCTACGAAATAAGAAAAGAGGGAGATGTAAAGACAACGTTTCAGAACTGCAAAAACCAGCTCGACTTTTTATGGCAGGACAGCGAAACCGTCGAAATTTTCAGTTGGACAGACAAAGGAATAAAATTTTCAGACGATGAGAACGCCATTAAGAAAGAGTCACGGTAAGATAACATTCGTGCTGTATAACAGGCCGGACGTTTGCGGGGGGAAATGTCTCTACTGCTTTTCGCAAAAAGGATACACAAAAAGTACAACCGAAAACGAAGACACCCTTTTGGCAAAAGACGCGGGGTGGAACGGCGGCAGGCAACTCGAAAAACGATTTAGTCGCTATCGGCTGCAAAAAGATACCGGCATCAAATGCGATTTTGCCGTCAAGGGCGATTCTTTTGCCCGACACAACGAAGACTATTTGCGACAATATACCAAAGAGATGTACGACTTTTTGAACAACAGTCGATCCGCCACCCTGAAAGAAGCAAAAGATCGACAAAACGAGGCAAAAGATAAATGCGTGACATACAAAATAGAAACACGTCCCGACCAGATAGATGAAAAAAAATGCCGGCTATTTGTCGAACTGGGGATTACGACCGTCGAAATCGGCGTACAGAGTTTGGACGACAGCGTATTGGCATACAACAAACGGGGTCACGACACAGCTTCCGTCCGAAAGACCACGCAACTTTTACGACAATTTGGTTTTGAGGTCGTCTATCAAATGATGGTCGGATTGCCGGGCAGTTGTCGGGAAACCGACAAAAAAGGATTAACCGAAACGCTTTGGAGAGACGAATACGCACCGGATGCCATAAAAATTTACCCCTGTTTGTTGCTGAAAGACCGTTATGTGCAGCAAAATCGACTGCGAACGCTGTTCAAAAAAGGGCTTTGGAGGCCTTATACAACCGAAGAATACATTCATTTGCTAAAAGCATGTTATCCCGACATACCGGGCTATGTTCATATCAACAGGATACAGCGCATCATTTCTCCCGAAAAAATAGCAGCCGGAGTGGCCGAAGAAATCGACAGAAAAATCTTTTCCGAAGTGAGCAACTGCTTATGGCAACGGTCGATAAACAACTGTACGGACGATTGGAACATTCGCCCGAACAACTGCACGATAAGCAGTCGGTCGCAGGGGACACACCGTTACTGTTTTGAGGCATTGGTCGGAAGCCGCATGGTGACAGGATACGGTCGATTGGATTTTCTTTCAAAAAAAGCGGCCATCATCCGAGACCTGCGGGTACTTGGCGATATGCTGCCGGTGGGAACCAAAAACGTACAAAAAACAGGATGTCAGCACATTGGTACGGGGACGGCGCTGTTGAAGGCAATGGAAGATCGGGCAAAGGATGAGCAGATTGATTTTATTTTCATAAAGCCTTCTTTTGGCGCCGCAAAGTGGTTTATCGAAAGAGGTTACAGACATATCAACGAGTATTATTTGGCAAAGTATCCCGACTTCGGTAAGTCAGACGCCATCGAACAGTTTCACTTCCTGGTCTCAGATCGACCGATTAATGGTTCGTGATTCGTGTTTAACGATTCGTGATGAACCGTGCGAATCCGGACACTAAACTCACTGACGCATCCCTACCGCTAATTTAGTGTTTAATGATTAGCGATGAATGATGAATCATAGCGAATCCGCACTAAACACTAAAAAAGAGAATTAGGGGGGGGGGAAGTCTCCCCCTCGCTTCAGCCCGCCGTTGGCGGTCTTCCGCTACCCCCTCTGCGGGGCGCTGCCCCGCAACGCCCCGTAAGACAGTGTTTATAGTGATTAGTGTTTAGTGATT
>JAIRTG010000228.1 GCA_031255055.1 Prevotellaceae bacterium | reverse complement strand
CAAATATTATGTCAGCGCTATGGAGGAGGGCTTGCTGCGCGATCCGTCCGCTGAGACCTATCATGTGAAGGATAGCGGCGACTTGGAAGCGGTGAACAAACGGTTTAATGAGGAACTGGAGATACTTACGCCTGAAAATGCGGATGGTAAGGTGTTTAATCTTGGTCATCCGTCGGATGTGTTATTGTCGACAGGAATACCCAATAATCCTATGCGTTTATATGGTAACAAGCTGCTGAAAAAGGTGAGGAAGCACGGATTCGCGCCTACGGATATAAGAAATTTGCCGAAAGCGCTGTATAATCCGATTGCGGTATTTAAAGGCAATCACAAAGAAAGCTATGCCGTATTGACGGAACTGGATATTAACGGAAAAAAGGTGCTTGCTTCTGTCGAGACGAATAAAAAGGGGGAGGTGGATATAAACCTTATAAGCTCTGTGTACGGAAAAGATAGCAGGGGGATAACGGACTGGATAAACAACGGACGACTGTTGTACGCGGACAAAGAAAAAGCCCTGTCTTATTTAAGCGCTCCCGCTCTCAGTGCGGGTGCCACAAATAATGCAGAGCTTGATTCTGCCACTGCTTATATGGGCGCTCCCGCTCCAATTGCGGGTGCTGCAAATAAGCAAGAGCTTGATTCTGCCGCAAAGATAATACAGGAATTTGAGAATCCCAAACTTTCGGGAGAAGAAAACGATGATGTTCGCTTTCATGTGGCGCCGACGGATGAAAAGAAGCCGACGGATGAGAAGAAGACAGATGAGGGTGCGGAAAACGAGTGGGGGCCTCCTGGTATAAGAGATGGAGAGGGCCTTGTGGATTATGCTAATCGCGTGTCGGACTGGTGGGCGCGAAAGTCGGCAAAGATAGTCGGTTTGAGCGATGATTTGAACCGTGCAAATGTGGCGTTGCGTCGCTTGCGCGAAGCTCGGAATAGGATATTGGGCAAGCTGAACCGTATCCCCGATTCTCGCGCGGGAAGCGAGGCTATCCTATCCCGCACACGTGAGACGGCGCAGGTTCTTGAGGGCTACATTCGGGATAATCTGACCGACGAGCTTGTCGATTGGATGGGCATCGGTGAGTTCCGCTCGCTGATGTCGCGCCTTCATGCTCCGACAAGTAAGAAGGACATTGAAAGCGCGATGCTTGCTGTTGACCGAACGCTGAACAATATTGAGACCCGGAAGAACCGGCGTGTGCTTGACCAACTGCTGAAGAAGAAGGTGTTGGACGCGAATAAAAAGGGTGTGTCGATAGCAAGAGAGGTGGATGATGATACGCGCAAGGCGTTTGAGTATATCCGTGATAATCGGAATTTGACGGAGTCTGAGATTGACGGACGGATAACAAGCATAGAAACGGATTTGGGTCGCGAGGGGATGCTGTCGGAAGAGGACATTTTTACAATCTCCAATCTTGAAGTTATCCGCCGTTTTGCGCAGATAAAAGGACTTGAAAATGTGATAAAGGAGCTTGACGGCGAACTGAAAAGGTCGGAAGAAAAGGAGTCTGCGGCAATCGCCGCCTTGAAAAAAGCGTTGGACGATGCAACGGATGAGGATAACAGGAAGGATGTCCTCCACCGGTTGTCGAGAATTTATTCCCTCCGTCGAAGTTCTCGCCGCGCCTTTTCGGAGGAGCGTCTGAGTGTCCAGCAGCAATTGAACGGGATTTATGAGGAGGTTATCGGCGAACTGAACGATTTGATAAATACGGGTCGCGGTAAGCTTGCGGCTCAAAAGCAGCAGGCACTTGAGCGCCGGAACGAGATAGCACGTGAGGCTATCGCAGCGGTGAGAGATAAACCGCTGAAAAGTCAGGCGCAGGAAAAAGAAACGACATGGCAGGAAAAACTGTCCGATTATCTGCGGTATAATCCGGTACGGCGGTTTTTGTTTTCACCTCTGGGCAGCTTTAACTTTATGCTGAAATATGTTGACCGTAACCATCCGATGGGCGAGGGGCCGCTGTATGACCGGTTTATGAAGTCGAGAGAGGGCGTGATGCAGGCAGGTGAGGATTTTTATAAAGGCGAACGCGCTTTTCGTGAGGCGGTGAAGAACAAATCGGAGGAGATATTCGGGATGCCGTTTAAGGATGTTATTGCTCACAGCCGCAAGGATAGCGGCGCCCGTATCGAATACAAGGATAGCGCGGCAATGGGTAATCTACCGGATTATGAGGAGAACGGAGGCGTACATTCAACAAAGATGACCTACGGCGAATTGATGTATCTCTATATGATTTCGCGGATGCGCGACGGTCGCCGGAAACTGGAGGAGATGGGCGTCACGGAGGCAGACGTAAGCCGGATTTCCGATGTTTTGGGCGGGAAGTATTTGCGGATGGCCGATTGGATACAGCAAGAGTTTCTGCCGGAAAAGCGGAAGAGGTATAACGATACGCACAAGCGTCTTTTCGGAGCGTCGATGGCAAAGATACCTAATTATTTTCCTTTGCAATACTTCAAAAAGGATATACATCCCGGCTCGGATATGTCGAATCAGAATGAGGGCAACTATATGCCGTCTACGGTGACCGGCAGCATTATTAACCGTGTCCGGAATAAGAAACAAATAGATGTGGCGGCGAATGCTTTTGATGTGCTGATGAAAAACGGACATGATATGGAAGAGTGGAATGCTTATGCTCCCGTGCGCAGGGATTTGAACGGTCTGCTGAATAATATCTATGTAAAGAACCTGATAGAAGCGAATGACAGACTTGCGTTCGTGAAGCTGAAGGAGGCTGCGGTTGTTGCCGTTCGCGCACACAGGGCGGAGAAGGACGAATCGCAGTTTTGGGCGGATATAAACAGGTATTATGCGGGGGCGGCGATTTCGTTCCGTCTTAATACCGCCTTGAAACAGTTGCTTGGTTATCCGGCGTTTTTGGGCTATTCGGGCAGTCCGAAATATATGGCAAGGCTTGTGCGGAATTTGTCGCCCGCTGTGTGGGCAGGTAACTTCAAGTGGGCGAAAGCGTATCTTCCGGGCTTTGCCGAGCGTTGGGAAAGTGGGAATATGGGGATGGAGAAACTTGTTACGGCGAGTTGGGAGGATAGCCGTCATCAGCGTTCGGCGGTTAAGAAAGGTCTTGACCTTTATGCCAATGTGGGGATGTGGCCTAATCGCCTTGTGGACGCTTTCGCTGTTGTGTCGGGCGCAAAGTCGGTGTATGATCATGCACTTGCGAATTATCGTAAAAGCGGGGCTGATGAAACGGAGGCAAATCGCATGGCGCTGTTTGATGCAAGCATCGCCTATAATGAAACGCAACAGTCGGCCAAAGATGAGTTTCTGTCTCCGATACAGAAGAAGACGGATGTGTTTAACAGGGGCGTTAATACGTTTATGAATGCGAATTATGGTATTATGCGCAAGATGATGGAGGGCGTTTATCAATTGTCGCGCTCGTCGTCGCATCAGATAAATGTGCTCGCGAATGAACATATGGCTGCGGGCATGGCGCCCGAAGAGGCTGCAGCTGCGGCACGAAAAAAAGTGTATGCGGCAAAGGGTAAGGCGGGCAGAAACGTGATTCTTTTCGGCTTTTTCTTGGATATGGTGTGGCGTCTTACCACGAAGACGTTGTTCGGCTTGTGGGATGATGAGGAGGAAAAGGAAAAGGAGATTGTAGGCGCAATGGTCAGATTTGGATTTCCATCCGGAAATACGGCGTTGACTGAAGGCTTACTATTAATTGTATTGCAAACTTGCATTTGATAAAGAAAATTCGATTCCTGATTTTTGTCGGGCGCTGCGGCATATTCCAACCACGAGACGTTGACGAAATACATGGAGCAATATGAATGGTAGCCTGTTTCATCACTACGAAACGAAAGTGCCAACTCTATTCGACATGGCAGCTCCGAAAATTATTTCTTCTTTTGCACTTGACAAAATATAGGAGGGAGACTAATCAGCAATCAGGTTGAGCCGACGACGAATAATCCACAAATTCGACAAATTTAACAAATCCCAATTCCGACCGACACGAATCACTGTACCCTAATCTCAAAAAAAAACACCGTCCTGACAAAATTTACCTCCTGACATTGATATATTATCAGATAAAATTAATACTTTTGCTCTCCTTTTTAACTTACTGCAAGGAGTGAAAAATAAATGGAATATATCTGCAAAAGAATAACCCTCGTGACTGTATCGACCACTCGCATACACCGTACAGCCAAACTGCTTTTTGTTGGAACCTACTATTTATATGCTAAAATAATATCAATAAATAATCGCTATGACTACAAACGAACCGTTGCCGGGAAAAAAAATGTATACGTTTGAAGAATCTCCTCAGTATTTTGGAGGATACCTGAAAATAGCCTCCCATAACATTTTGAACATCAACAATCATGTCGCCCAAAAATTGAATTTACCGCTGTCGGAAAACGAAAACAGTGTCGTGAGCAGTTTTTTTCAGACCGATAATCACAAAAACCTAAGCCGAAATCACGCATACAATATCGTTTTGCGATTTATGCCGTTTGTCAAGGTTTTTGATTTTGAACAGCTCCCCTTTAAAATGCGTGCAAAGATCGAAAAACAGTCGGGGCTCCCCGACTATACAAAAGATTTTGCCCTGATGCGTGAAACGCTAAGCGAAATATTTAAGGATCTCGAAGCGTTTCAAAAAGATTATACCCACTATTATTCTACCCAGAAGGCCACTAAACGCAAAATAACCGTATCACCCAAAACGGCCGAATTTCTGAATCGTGCTTTCCATCTGGCTATTCAATATACCAAAATACGTATGAAAGATGCGTTGAAGGAGGAAGATTATAGCCTTGTGAAAAGAAAGACAATGATCGAAAAACAGTTGACGGTGAGGTCCGAACACATGATTACCGCCGACGGACTGGTATTTCTGATCTGTATGTTCCTCGAACGTGAACAGGCATTCCGGTTTATCAACAGAATAAGAGGTCTGAAAGGTGTACAGTACAGCCGATTTATCGCCATGCGCGAAGTCTTGATGACATTCTGCATAAAACAGCCCGGTGATAAGTTTGTAAGCGAGGACGTCAGACAAGTGCTTGTACCGGAAATGATCGACGAACTGAACCGCTGTCCGAAAACACTGTATGCCGTTATTTCGGAAAAAGAAAAAAAACGCTTTCGGCCCGAACTTGATATGGCCAAACAGCAAAAAATGATCGATAATAACCTCAATCAGGACGACATGGAAGATTGGGACGAGCCGACATACGACGATTATATCGGACAAGTGACCAAACGTATCCGGTATGACAACCGGTTTGCCTATTTTGCCATGCGGTATATCGATGAGATGAACGTATTTCCCAGCCTGCGCTTCCACCTCGATTTGGGCAAGCTCGAACTGGCAAACTATCATAAACGCCTTGCCGGAAAGGCAGTGCCCCGTCGGATAGTAGAAAATGTGAGGGCATTCGGCAAATGGAATGAATACGCCGACGAGTCGACAGCGTACGCTCGTGTCGACAGCCGAAAACTGACGGTCGGTTTCGACCGGTTTACTCCTCACTATAATGCCGACAATAATAAAATCGGACTCTGTCGGGGAAGCAAAAACGCAGAGCTGATCGAAGCGCCGAACGCAGTGAATAATCGACCGTACAGACTGAAACAACCCTCTCCCGATGCTTTCCTGAGCTTGTATGAGCTGCCCAAAATCGTTCTGCTCGAATATCTTGAAAAGGGAGAGGCAGAAAACATTATCAATGCGTTTATCGATCTGAGCAGTAAAAAACTGCTGAGTAAGGCATTTATCAAAGAAATAAAATCGAAGCTCCCCAAAGAATGGAATGAGTTCAGAAAACGAAGCGGACCCTCCGGAAAAACCGCCTACCCCGACAGAGAACTCAAACGACTGCAATTCCGCAAAACCTGCCTGAACGATATACTGAACAACTATGGACTGAACGTCAAACAAATCCCTGCACGGATACTGCATTATTGGCTGAATATCGTTGATGTAGACGAAGTCCAGTCGTTTGCCGACCGGATAAGGCTGATGAGGCACGACTGTATAAAACGTCTCAGGGTGATGGAAAAACATGTTAGTTCCAATATGCCCAAAGTGGGAGAAATGGCCAGCTTTCTGGCCAAAGATATCGTTGATATGGTGGTCGACAAGGATAAAAAACAACGGATTACGTCGTTCTACTACAATAAAATACAGGAATGTCTTGCGCTCTTTGCCGACGATGAAAAAAAGAACCTGTTTTTCCTCGTTCTGAACGAATTGAAACTGCACGAAGTAGGCGGACATCCGTTTCTGTGGAAAGTGCTGCAACAAGAAGAACTTGGGAATACCGCACAGTTTTACGTGGCATACCTGAAAGAAAAAGCCGATAAAAAAGAGCCTCAGTTCAATCCGAAAACACACAGAACAAACATGATAGATACATCGTGGATATATGCCACCTTCTATGTTACGGAATGGGACAGGGAAAAAGGCAGAAAAGCAACCGTTGTCAGGATGCCTGCGGATACGTCGGACATTCCGTTCACAGTGTGCCAGTGGGTGCAAAAAGACAGGCAGGATTTAGACAAATGGCTGGATAATATCACCCAAGAGACAAACGGCGCACGCAAGGCGGTGGATTTGCCCACCGACCTTTTTGATGCAAAACTATGCGAACTGCTTGGCAAAGAATTGACAAAAGCAAATGTGGAACACGATCCCGCCTCAAACTACAACCAACTGTTGAAATTGTGGTGGGAAAGTCGCGGCGACAGTATGCAAGACTTCTATCGTTCCGAGCGTAAATATGAGGTGTATGGAGAAAAAATCAATTTTAGACCCAATTCAAAATCAAAATTTAAGGACTACTACGATGCCGCCTTGAAAAGAATCATCGTCAAAAACAAAAAAGAATCGGTGAAGCAAACAATCGACCAACTGGAGCGAGTGTTCAAACGCGCCATCGCCGGAACGGAAAAAGAGATACGGTTGTTGCAGGAAGAAGACCGCCTGATGCTGCTGATGGTTGAACAAATGATGGATAGCATGGAAAATGTACAACTCACCGAAATCGACAGGCTGTCGGACGATACGATTCTCAATAGATTGACGATTGGTTTTGACGAAAACGGCAAAGTGATCATCAATAATCACCGGACGCCTGCAATGACACGAACCATTGTAGCAACCTGTAAGCGAAAAAATTATACCGAATTACGCAAATACTGCAACGACCGCCGCTTGTCCGGACTTTTTGAATACCATCAGGCGGAAGAGATACAACTCGACTGGTTGAAAGAACAATTGTCGGCGTATGACAGAGTGAGACCGTATGTCTTCGACATGGCTTTTGCTCTCGAGAAACGACTCATCAACATCGACACCGCAGGCGTGAAAAACCTGTTTGTCGATGATGACGGAAAACATAAAAGCGGGAATATCCGACACGCACCCTATTTGGCATGGCTCAGAGAGAAAGGAATGATAAGCGATGCGGAAAAAATGTTTCTAAATACCGTACAAGACGCCTTTCTGCAAAATCAGTTTCCACAACCGGCGACGATGCCCGAAGATATGAAATGGAATGGTGATTTGCCGTTGGCAGAACAGATCGTATCGGTGTATAAACAAAAAATTGAAACGATAATGAACAAAATGGCGAAGGGATGAAACAGTCAGCGCCTCATTTTGACATTGTCGTTCGGAAGTTGTGAATACGCTTAATTTGAAGGGGAAAACAACAGATTGTTTTATACTGTCACAAAAAAAAGAACGGTTGTAACTGCGTTTAATCGAAAACGTACAAACAACAATTTTGAGATAATAATATTCCTTGGGTTGTGACCGCCTTTAATTAGAAGGGCAAAGCAACGTATTTTGATAAATATAAGTACACTTATCAGTTAAGGTTGCAGCTATCCTTAGTTTGAAGAATAAAAACAACCGATTCTATTCATGAGATGATTTTTTGTTGTAACTACCCTTAATTTGAAGAGTAAAACAACCGATTCTATTCATGAGATGATTTTTTGTTGTAACTATCCTTAATTTGAAGGGTAAAAGCAACATTCACTAAAACAACAGCGCTGCAACTATCCTCAATTTGGAGAGTAAAAACAGCCTTTATTTTGGTTTTATTTCGGCTCGTCGGTTGTAATTGCCCTTAATTTGGAGGGTAAAAACAGCACATACGAAACGACGGTGTATCCGGGATGGGTTGTAATTGCCCTTAATTTGGAGGGTAAAAACAGCATATCTTTACCATTAAAATTTTCAGGCCGTTGTAATTGCCCTTAATTTGGAGGGTAAAAACAGCCTTCCGGATTCAGCCAGTTCAATGGTTGTCGTTGTAATTGCCCTTAATTTGGAGGGTAAAAACAGCTCCATTATTATGTTTTGTTTATTGATAAAAGTTGTAATTGCCCTAAATTTGGAGGGTAAAAACAGCCTTGAGATCACTTTTAAACAAATACCCCTCCGCTGTAATTGTCCTTAATTCGGAGGGTAAAAACAGCTCCTTTTAATGATATAAATGATACACAGAGTTGTAATAGCCCTTCATTTGGAGAGTAAAAGCAACGGTTTCAGGTGTAACTTCGTTTCCTTGTTTAGACGCTGTTCTTCGGGAATTTTTCCACAAACACAAAAATCCCGACCAACTCGAAAGAATTGGTCGGGATTTTTTGTCCGACGCATCAGCCTACACATTCGTCCGAAAAAGAGTCGTATTGTCCATTCCGGCAAGCAACAACATGTCATCGTCGCTGATACTTTTCTTCTTATCCGCCATTTTCAAAAAATCAGCATAAATTTTATCCAGTTTGCCATTATCCACTTCAATTCCAAGCGCACTCAGACGATATTTCAGGGCAGCCCTTCCGCTTCTCGCCGTCAGCAAGATCGCCTTTTCATCCAATCCCACATCGTTCGGATTCATAATTTCATAGCTTTCACGATTTTTCAATATACCATCCTGATGTATGCCCGACGAATGAGCAAAAGCATTCCGTCCGACAATAGCCTTGTTCGGCTGTACAGGCATATTCATCAAACTCGAAACCAAACGGCTTGTCGGATATATCTTCTTTGTATTGATCCGGGTATCAACCCGTATCGACTTGTGACACTTCAATATCATAACAACTTCCTCTAAAGACGCATTTCCCGCACGCTCCCCTATTCCGTTTACCGTAACATCCACCTGCCTTGCTCCGCCGACAATACCTGCAATCGTGTTTGCGGTAGCCATTCCCAAATCATTGTGGCAATGCGTCGACAAAACAGCTTTATGAATATTGGGCACATTTTCCATCAAAAACGTTATTTTCTCGCCATAGATCCAAGGAAGACAATAACCGGTCGTATCGGGTATATTCACCACAGTTGCACCCGCTTTTATCACCGCCTCTGCTATGCGAGCAAGATATACGTTATCCGTCCGACCGGCGTCCTCGCAATAAAACGCTACATCTTCCACATATTTTCTTGCATATTTTACCGCCGCAACAGCACGTGCAAGAATTTCATCCCGACCGGAATTAAACTTATATTTTATGTGATAGTCGGAAGTCCCGATTCCGGTATGAATACGTTTATTTTTTGCGTATCGCAGCGCTTCGGCAGCCATATCGATATCTTTCCGAACGCCACGCGCCAACGCGCAGACAACAGGACGGGTGACAGCTTTGGATATTTCTACGACCGAATTGAAATCGGTCGGACTTGAAACAGGAAATCCCGCTTCAATCACATCGACGCCAAGCGACTCAAGGGCACGGGCGACCTGTATTTTTTCGACTGTGTTTAACTGACACCCCGGAACCTGCTCGCCGTCGCGCAGACTTGTGTCTAAAATGAATAACCTTTCCATCTAAAAACTATTTTATTGTATAATTAAAAACTAAAAAAGGCCTTTCTCATTCCAGCGAGAAAGGCCTCTATTTAATGCTTTTATAGTTGTACATACCAAACTCATACTGTCTTACTTTGTTTTTGTAAGCGAATAATAATATTCGATATGTTGATCATTGAGTTCATTGTGTCCGTCGGTTTTGGGATGCAAATGTATGACTATTTTTTGAACAGAAAAAACAAAATGCCAATAATTATCCGAAAGTTCAAAATAATTGTAAGCGATAGCGATATAATTTATACAAAATATAAAAACCGACTCCGCTTTTTATGTCATTTACAAATGCCTTCAAGAAAGAGAAAGAGAATTAGGTGGGGGAAGTCTCCCCCTCGCTTCAGCCGCCTACGGCGTCTTCCGCTACCCCCTCTGCGGGGCGCTGCCCCGCAACGCCCCGTAAGAAAGTGAAGAATGAAGAATGATTAGTGATTAGTGATTAGTGATTAGTGATTAGTGATTAAACATAGCGAACTTGTAATAACCATTAATCACT
>JAIRTG010000221.1 GCA_031255055.1 Prevotellaceae bacterium | reverse complement strand
AGTGATTAGTGATTAGCAAGTTCGCCATGTTTAATCATTAATCATTCATCGTTAATCACCAATTATTCTTTATTCTTCATTCTTCATTCTTCATTCTTCATTTTTCATTCTCTTACGGGGCGTTGCGGGGCAGAGCCCCGCAGAGGGGGTAGCGGAAGACCGCCTACGGCGGGCTGAAGCGAGGGGGAGACTTCCCCCTCCTAATTCTCTTTCTCTATATATTTCATCGTGATACAAGGTTTGTATGGTCGGACGAGAATGCTGCGACTGAGGTTGAAGGTGATGTTTTATTAATTTCGTACCTTTGCATCTTTACTATTTTAAGGCTTTTTTTGATGAAAATAATGATTATAGGACCTGCGTATCCGTATAGAGGAGGTTTGGCCGCGTTTAATGAGCGTCTGGCAAGGCAGTTTGCGGAGGAAGGACATGATGTGAAGGTGTGGACTTTTACGCTTCAATATCCTTCGTTTCTGTTCCCGGGTAAAACACAGTATTCAACAGCCGACGCTCCCGAAAATGTGAAAATATATCGGAAAATCAATTCGATCGACCCGCTTAACTGGATGAAAACAGGAAAGGAATTAAAAAAACGGCATCCGGATATGGTGATTTTCGCTTATTGGATGTCTTTTTTTGTGCCCTGTTACGGAACAATCGCCCGCTTTTGCGCAAATGCCGGTATCAGACGAATGGCGCTTGTACATAACATGATTCCGCATGAACCGACGCTGCCGGATAAATTGTTTCCTGGCTGTTTTGTAAAAAATATGGATGCTTTTGTCGCCCTGTCGTCGTCCGTAATCGGCGATATTGCCCAATTCGATCGGAGAAATAAGCCGAAAAAGATGTCGCCACACCCTTTGTATGACCATTACGGGGAGGTGATGCCGCGACAGGAAGCGGCGAAAAAGTTGGCGCTGGATGCAGAAAAACAGTATGTATTGTTTTTCGGTTTTATCCGCAAATATAAAGGACTGGATCTGTTGCTGGAAGCGTTTGCCGACGAACGGCTGCGTAAATACCCCGTCGAGTTGATTGTCGCGGGTGAATTCTATGAAAGCGAGCAGTTTTACGCCGATTTGATCGCTCGGCTGCCGCTTGCCGGACTTGTCGAATTGCGAACCGAATTTATTCCCGATGATGAGGTGAAGTATTATTTCAGCGCGGCCGACATCGTTGCTCAACCCTATCGCTCGGCTACGCAAAGCGGCGTCAGTCAGATTGCCTGTCATTTTGAAAAACCGGTATTGGTGACAAATGTCGGCGGATTGAGCGAAATGATTCCGGACGGGAAAGTCGGCTATGTGGTTGCGCCTTCGAGCGTTGAAATAGCAGACGCTCTGGTCGACTTTTTTGAAAATAAACGGGAAAAGATTTTTTCGGAGAATATGCGGGAAGAGAAGAAAAAATATGCGTGGAGCGAGATGACAAATACATTTTATGAATTATCAAAACAACTAAAATAAGAAAAAACAGGAGGTATTGATATGTCGAAAAAGATAATAGAAACACCCATGATGAAGCAATTCAACGAGATAAAAGCCAAGCATCCCGATGCGATTCTTTTGTTTCATTGCGGTGACTTTTATGAGACGTTTGCCGAAGATGCCATCAAAGCTTCGGAAATTCTCGGCATCACGCTCACAAGACGTGCCAATGGTTCGGCAAACAGTGTAGAACTGGCCGGTTTCCCGCATCATGCGTTGGATACCTATCTGCCGAAACTGATTCGTGCAGGGATGCGCGTAGCGATATGCGAGCAATTGGAAGACCCTAAGCTGACAAAAAAGATTGTCAAACGAGGCGTGACGGAACTTGTTACGCCGGGTGTTTCGTATAGCGACACGACGTTGAACCACAATGAAAATAACTTTTTGGCGAGCGTCCATATCGGGAAAAGCGTTGTCGGCGTCGCGTTTTTGGACATCTCCACCGGTGAATTTTTCATCGCCGAAGGCGCTCCCGAATATGTCGACAAGCTACTCGGCAATTTCAGTCCTAAGGAACTTATTTTCGACCGCACCAAAAAACGGGAATTTGAACATTATTTCGGCAAGAAATACTTTTCGTACCCCTTAGAAGATTGGGCGTACACCGAAGACAGTACGAACGACCGCCTGCTGAAACAGTTCGAGACAAAAAACCTGAAAGGCTTCGGAGTCGAAAATCTGTCGTACGGTGTTGTCGCCGCAGGAGCCGTGCTCCACTACCTGGATTTGACGCATCACCAACTCACCGGACATATCACACAATTGTCGCGGATAGAAGAGGACAACTATGTCTGGCTGGATCGTTTCACGGTTCGCAGTCTGGAGCTGTACAGCACGATGAACGAGAACGGTAGAACGCTGTTGCACGTACTGGACAGGACAATAAGTCCGATGGGCGCCCGGATGATGAAAAGATGGATTGCCTTTCCGCTGAAAAACCTGAAACCGATTGTCGAGCGACAGATGACCGTCGAATACTTCTTCAAACATCCGGATCTAAAAGAATTATTTGAACAACAAATAGCGCTGATAGGCGATTTGGAACGGCTGATTTCAAAAGCGGCGGTCGGACGGATCAATCCGCGGGAAGTCGTACAGTTAAAAGTAGCTCTCAGGGCTATCGAACCGATAAAACAGGCCTGCGCCGGTTCGGAAAACCCGAACTTGCAGCAGATGGGCGACCGCCTGGATGCCTGCGCCATTATTGCCGATAAAATAGACAAGGAAATCAACAGCGACCCTCCTTCGATGCTAAACAAAGGGAACGTTGTCCGTCAAAACGTCGACAGTGAGTTGGACGAATTGAGAAATCTGGCCTATTCGGGAAAAGATTATTTAAACAAAATACAGGAAAGGGAAAGTCAGGCGACAGGCATTCCGCTGAAAATTAGCTTTAATAACGTATTCGGATATTACATCGAAGTACGCAATACGCATAAAGACAAAGTGCCCAATGAGTGGATACGCAAACAGACCCTGGTGAACGCCGAACGCTATATCACCCAAGAGTTGAAAGAATACGAAGAGAAGATACTGGGTGCGGAAGAAAAAATCCTTTCGATCGAAACGCGCATATTCGGCGAGCTGATACTGTCGCTGACCGAATATATCACCGCGATACAGTTCAATTCGAATCTGATTGCCCAACTGGACTGCCTGCTTTCGTTTACCAAAGTGGCAGCCGACAATAAATACATCCGCCCCGAAGTGAACGAGAGTGACATTATAGACATCAAACAAGGGCGTCAC
>JAIRTG010000196.1 GCA_031255055.1 Prevotellaceae bacterium | reverse complement strand
GCGAATATCCGCAGCGAAGAACGCGAATATCCGCAGTGAAGAACGGGAATATCCGCAGCGCAGAACGGGAATATCCGCGGTGTGACAACGGGTGTTGTCGAGGCGCGATCCTTAGAAGGGTCTGAAAATCGGGACGGGGCGTTGCGGGGCAGAGCCCCGCAGAGGGGGTAGCGGAAGACCGCGCAGCGGGCTGGAGCGAGGGGGAGACTTCCCCCCCCCTAATTCTCTTTCTCTTTCTTTTTGTCTTTCAGGGGACGGGGTCGTAGCCGCTTCCTCCCCATGGGTTGCAACGGAGAATCCGCTTTATTGCTAACCAACAGCCTTTGACGATGCCGTGCTTTTTTATGGCGTCGATGGCGTATTGTGAACAGGTTGGCGTGTAGCGGCAACTTGCCGGAAAGAGGGGCGATATGGACTGTCGGTAGATGTGGAGGGGAAGCAGTACGATAAATTCAATTGCTTTTTTGAGGCTCATTTATTCTATGTGTTATTTTTTCTAAACTTTTCCTCATTTTCTTTTCTATCGAGGCGTAGTCCGAAAGGTCGTTTGAAATGTATTGAAAAGCAATGTCGGCAATAAGCCCGTTTTGTGAAAGATGTGTCCATAAGGGCTGTTTGTTTGTGCGGTAGGATTCCCTGATGAGCCTTTTTATCCGGTTGCGTGACACGGCTTTTTTCAGGCGCTTTTTGGAGACGCTGATTAATACTTTTACGGGAGGATGTTCGGTGTGGCTTTTTTCTGTGAAACAAATGATCCGAAACGGATGGGAAATGAAGGCTGTTCCGTGTTCAAATAATCGTCCGATGCGTTTGTCTCCGCACAAATGTTCTTGTTTTGAAAATGAATTGCGTTTGTCCGACATATATAAGAACCGTCCCAAAAGTACGAAAAAAATCATGCTTTCGGGACTGGTGTGTGGTTTATCCGATTGTTCTTATTTTTTGGGTTTTTTATTGTGTTCTTGCAGGTAGTTGTCCAAAGCCATTGTCATGGACGGTACTCCGGGCTGGGGCGCAACCAGGTCTAAGCGTAGTCCTGCGTCTTTTACTGCTTGTGCGGTGGTTTGTCCGAAGCATCCGATGCGCATGTTGCCCTGCTCAAAATCGGGAAAGTTTTTGATCAGGGAGTCGATCCCTTTGGGACTGAAGAATAGTATCATGTCGTATTTTAATTCTTTTTTGCTTGTGAAATCGTTGCTTACCGTTTTGTACATGACGGTTTTCCGAAACTTGATTTTGGATTTTTCTAATGTCGAGAAGAGTTCTTCGTTGTTGACGTCGGAACTGATCAGCAGAAATTTTTCTTCTGCGTGTTTGTTTAAAACTGTGACAAATTCGGGCAGTTTCCCGGTGGGTGAAAAAAATACTTTCCGCTTTCGGTATTGAATGTAGCGTTGAAGATAGACGGCTACTGTTTCGGAGGTGCAGAAGTATTTCATTGACTCGGGAACGGGTGTGCGCAGTTCTTCGCACAAACGGAAAAAATGATCGATGCCGTGTCGGGCGCTGAAGATGACTGCGGTATAGTCGTGTAATAAGATGCGCTGAGCTCTGAATTCTTTTGTGGAGACGGGTTCTACTTTGATAAAGGGGCGAAAATCAATTTTTACGCTATATTTCTCTCGAATATCAAAATAGGGAGACTTTTCTGTGTTTGGCTGAGGCTGTGATACAAGTATTTTTTTGATTTTCAAAATATCATTCTTTTATAATGAGACGGTCAAAATAACTGAATTATACACTTTCAACAAGAGTAGTAAGGGTAAAATTTCGAGGGTGCAAAGATACAATATTATATAAAAAGAAGCTACTGTTTTTCTGTAAAAAATTTGAAATAGCTTTACCACAAGGATGACAAACGCTATCAAACACAGCGAAATGCCGATGGATGTGATGAGGTTTTGGGATAGGTCGGAGTAGGTTTGGAGCAGGGTGATGAAGAATAGACCGACGCCCAGATAGATCAGGATCCAGTTGTAGGAAAAGATGACGGGGGTGAAGTTTTCTGTTGAGATGAAGACGTAGCCGATTAGTTTTCCGAGCATGAATTTGAGTAGGGTGTATCCGATGCTGATGCTCAGAATGACCAGGTAGGTCGAAAATGAAAAGGGGCGCTCGTTGCTCCAAAATTGTACGTAGATGAAAAAACTGATGATGCCCAGCGATAGTAGGGTTAACGCATACTGGATACGGACTTCTCCGTGGGTCGATTTGCTGAAAATGCTCTGACGTTTTTTGACTTGGAAAAAGGAATCGAAATTCTCAAGGATTAAATTTTGTGAGTATCTAAAAATCAATGCTGCAAAGAAGAATATTGCAAATAGTAGCAGTACGACCCACGATTCGTTTTTCGGTAGCACTTCAAACGGTATGCCTGCATGTCGCGGCATTGAGGCGAGGTCGAAAACCTGATTCGCACTCTGCATCAGGATGCTGTCGATCGAATGTGTCAGGCTGTCGGGCAGGATGGTGTCTGTTGCTGTAATGTGTCGCGGTACGGAGGAGAGGTTGAAAACCGGTTCTGCGCTCTGAATCGCGATGCTGTCGATCGAATGTGCCAAACTGTCGGACCGTATGGCGTTTGTTGCAATTGTGTCGATGAATGTATGTGTCGTATCGGGCATAATAATCCGGTGTTATATCGCGGCAAATTTTCGTGTGGTTTTATCCCATTTTTCTGTGGCGTTGATCGTGGGAATAATGCTTTCCACATCGTGTACAACGCTCCACATCTGCGAGTGGATTTCGCGCATAAAATGTTGATCGACTGCCTTGTCCAGCATTTTAATCAACTCGTTGTAGTAATCGTTTGTGTTCAACACTACTATCGGGCAAAGAAATAGACCGAGTTGTTTCCAGGTGATCATTTCGAGCAGTTCTTCCATTGTGCCGCATCCGCCGGGCAACGCGATGACGGCTTCCGACATGGAGGCCATCAGCGCTTTGCGCTCGTGCATCGAACCGACTGTGATCAGTTCTGTGAGATGTTTGTGATGCCAGTTCATGTCGATCATAAACTGCGGGATGATACCCGTAACTTTTCCGCCTCCGGATAAAACACTGTCGGCTAACAGACCCATCAATCCGATGTTTCCTCCGCCATAGATGAGTCTGATGTTGTTTTGTGCCAATAGCAGTCCAAGGTCTTTTGCGGCGTTGAAATAGCTTTTGTCAATCTGTGTGCTCGAAGCACAGTATACGCAAACGGTTTTCGGCATGTCTTTTCGGTTTGTTCTTTGGGGTTACTGCTCAATTTGGATGTTTTGTAGGGTCACTTTCTTTTTTTCCTGAAAAAATCGGTCACTAATCTGCTACATTCGTCGCTCATCACGCCTTGTGTAACGGTTGTTTTTTTGTGCAGCGCGTTGGGTGCACTGTTCAGGAAACCTCTTTTTTCGTCGCGGGCGCCGAATACTAATTTCCCTGTCTGACTCCACGCAATGGCTCCGGCACACATCAGGCAAGGCTCTACGGTGACGTAAAGGGTGCAGTCTGTCAAGTATTTTCCTCCCAGATATTGTGACGCGGCCGTTATCGCCTGCATTTCGGCATGTGCCGTAGCGTCGGTCAATGTTTCGGTCAGGTTATGCGCCCGCGCGATTATTTTGTTCCGGCAAACGATCACTACGCCTACAGGTACTTCGTCTTTGTCGAGCGCTTTCAGGGCTTCGAGCAAAGCTTGTTTCATGTAGTATTCGTCGGAATGAACGGATATTTCAGACATCTTCTTCTACAACCAGATTTTCGATGATAAAACTTTGACGGTCGGATGTGTTTTTTCCCATATAAAAGGCGAGCAGATCGGCAACCGCATCTTCTTTACGTAGCGTCACTTGGTCTAAACGAATGTCTTTGCCGATGAAATGGACAAATTCGTCGGGCGAAATTTCTCCCAGTCCTTTGAAACGGGTTATTTCGGGACTCTTTCCAAGTTTTTTTAGCGCTTTGATCCGCTCTTCTTCCGAGTAGCAATAAATTGTTTCTTTTTTATTTCGGACACGGAAAAGAGGCGTCTGCAAAATGTATACATGTCCTTTTTTTATCAAATCGGGGAAAAACTGTAGAAAGAATGTAATCAACAGCAGGCGGATGTGCATCCCGTCTACGTCGGCGTCGGTGGCCACGATTATTTTATTGTAGCGAAGTCCTTCGATGCCGTCTTCGATGTTCAATGCGGCTTGCAGCAGGTTAAATTCTTCGTTTTCGTATACAACTCTTTTTTTCAGTCCATAGCTGTTCAGCGGCTTTCCGCGCAAGCTGAAAACGGCTTGAGTGTTTACGTCGCGGCTTTTTGTGATAGACCCGCTGGCAGAGTCACCCTCGGTAATGAATATTGAGGTATGCTCGATTTCGCCTTTTGAATCGTTGTAATGAATGCGGCAATCGCGCAATTTCCGGTTGTGGAGGCTTACTTTTTTTGCTCGTTCGCGTGCCAGTTTTGTTACGCCGGCAATCGCTTTGCGTTCCTTTTCCGAAGCGAGAATTTTTTGGAGCATAATTTCTGCGGTTTCGCTGTTGCGATGCAGGTAGTTGTCCAGTTCTTTTTTGATAAAGTCGTTGACGAATTTATTTATAGTCAAAGCGCCGCCCGGTTCCATGTCGCGCGAACCGAGTTTGGTTTTTGTCTGGGACTCAAACACGGGTTCGGAAACATTTATGGCAATAGCGGCAATGACGCCGTTCCGGATGTCGGACAGTTCCATATTGCGGGAATAAAATTCTTTGATGGTTTTCCCGATGGCTTCTCGAAACGCGCTTTGATGCGTTCCGCCCTGCGTGGTGTGCTGTCCATTTACGAAGGAATAATACTCCTCTCCGTATTGTTCGCTGTGTGTAAAGGCGATTTCGATATCTTCGCCCTTCAGGTGAATGATCGGATAAAGCGGTTCTGAGGTTATATTTTCGTTGAGCAGGTCGAGCAATCCGTTGCGCGACACGATGCGGTTTCCGTTAAAATTGATGACCAGACCGGTGTTCAGATAGGCGTAGTTGCGCAGCATTGTTTCGATAAATTCTTCTTTATAGTGATAGTTTTCGAACAATGTTTTGTCGTTGTCTGGTCTAAAGATAATCAGCGTGCCGCTTGCATCTTTTTGCGGCGTGATACCTGTGTCGGAAATCAGGAGTCCTCTTTCAAATTCGGCGCGGCGCGTTTTGCCTTCCCTGAAGCTCTGCACGATAAATTGTGCCGAAAGCGCATTGACCGCTTTTGTGCCGACGCCGTTGAGTCCGACGGACTTTTTAAACGCTTTTGAATCGTATTTTCCTCCGGTGTTCATGATAGAAACGGCATCGATCATCTTGCCGAGCGGAATACCACGACCGTAATCGCGGACTTCAATGATGCCGTCGTTCAGTTGAATGTCAATACTTTTTCCTGCTTTCATCCTGTATTCGTCCACCGAATTGTCGAGGACTTCTTTCAGCAAGACATAGATACCGTCGTCGGCATGTGACCCGTCGCCCGTTTTCCCGATATACATACCGGGACGCAAACGGATATGCTCCAAACCTTCGAGGGTTTTTATATTACTCTCATCATAAACCGCCGTTTCCGAGTGCGGATTCTTCGTTTCATCTATCATCATTTGATCTTTCTTCTTGTAAAAATGGGGTTATTTTGTAATCCAGATTTCAGGATTTTGTTTGTTTTTGTCTTTATTCACCTGAAAGTACAGTTCGGTTTTATTGTCGTTCTCATCGTCGGTATAAATCTTTCCGATGGATTGTTTGGCCGACACCTTATCGCCTTCTTTTACATAAATGTCTGTCAGGTTGGCATAAATCGTTCTGTACTCTCCATGTCGGATGATGACGGCATTGTTGTAGCCGCTTGCCACAAAACGCGAAGTAACCACGCCGTCATAAACGGCTCTTGCGTTACTTCCGGCGGTGGTTTGGATATAGATGCCGTTGCAATTTGTGGTAACATACTTGAGGACAGGATGCGGATGTGTACCGAATTTCCGGCTCACAAATCCTTTTTCTACCGGCCAGGGCAAGCGTCCTTTGTTTTTTTCAAAATTGCCTGTAAGCAATTTTTCTTCTCTTGTCAGTGCGGCGACGGCCGAATTTGCTTCGGTGGGTTTCACACCGGTTTCTTTTGCTTTTTTCGCATCCCGTTCGGCGGCCAGTCGACGTTTTTCTTCCTCTTTCCGGATTTGCTCGGCGATGGCTTTTTCTATCTTTTTGTTCAATTCGGCCTCTTGTTTTTGCTGCTTGCGCAAGTCGTCTTTGAGTCGTTTTTCCTGTTTATTCAGGCTGTTCAGAAGTGTTTTTTCTTGTTTTTCGTCCTCGCTCAGTTTGACGGTTTCCTGTTGGCGTTGCGTTAGAACGGTTTCTTTCGATACTTTCTTTTGCTGCAACGTCATTGATTTTTCTTTGAGTTTGACCGTCAGTTTTTCGATTTCTTGTGCCTGCGCTTTTTGATAATTTGAATACTCCCTGATGTAGCGCAACCGGCGGTAGGACTGATTGAAATTATCGGCGGACAGGATGAACATCAAGTGTGCATAGGCGCCTTTGTTGATACTTGCTTCGCGTACCAGTTTTGCGTAAGCATCTTTGGCCGCGCTCAAATACTTCTCCAGTGTTTGTTTTTCCTGTTCGATCCGGGCCATTTCGTTATCGAGTCCTTTGATTTCGCCGTTCAACGTACTGATTAGCGATTTGCGTTCGGCAACGGTGCGCGACAATATCGTCAGTTTGGACAAAGAAGATTGCCGCGATTTTTTTGTTTCGCTAAGCATTTTGTTTGTCGTTTCGAGCCGTTTCAAAATTTGGTTCCGTTGCTCTTCCAGTTGTTTAACCGTTTGTCCGAAGGCAGAACTTGCCGTTCCGACGAGTACGAAACAGGCAAGAAATAAGGTGTGTCTGAAAGCGTTTTTCATTTTTTATTTATTCAAAAGTTGCCCGAAAGTGATGCGTGTATATTTATTGCGGTCGGTGTAGGAGAGATCCACCGGCGTATCAAACGTTACTTTCTCGATGCTGACTACGAAACTGTACTCGGCTTTGGTGTTTTCGGTTTTCATTGAAATCAGTCGCGGGAAAAATACGTTATTTGTATTCAAAAAATTGTTGTAGGTCACATTCACCACCATGTTTTCGCCTTTTGGTTTTAAGCTGACTTTGTGGAT
>JAIRTG010000182.1 GCA_031255055.1 Prevotellaceae bacterium | reverse complement strand
AACAAGCTTTCAATTTTTTATATTACCACACGATAGGAATCGTGCGGTAGCGATAGGGAACTTGCTAATCACTAATCACTAATCACTAATCACTAAACACTATTTAATCACTGTCTTACGGGGCGTTGCGGGGCAGCGCCCCGCAGAGGGGGTAGCGGAAGACCGCCGCAGGCGGGCTGGAGCGAGGGGGAGACTTCCCCCCCCTAATTCTCTTTCTCTTTCTCTTTCTCGTTCTCGTTCGGGAGGGAGACCGAATGACATTGTACGCGATACCCCCCGTAAAATGTAATGCAAACGGTGCATTATGTGAATAAAATGATGTGAATAAATACGAATCGACGCCTTCGGGAATAGGAAATCGGCGCATTAATACGTTTATTCTACCAACCGTACGAATTGAACTGTTATGAAAAGATATACGAAATTATTTTTATGCTTTGTTGTTTTCGGCGTCACACTGCCGAATGCGCAGGAATATGACCGGAAACCGTTCGAGGTGACAGCCGAAAATGATATGCCGGATGAACATCCGAAACGAGTACCGACCGAGAACCGGACTGCGGACGAAACTAAAATGACCGGAAATGCGCTCGGCGGCTTTCTTACTCCGAAATTGAAAATCGGCGGCTATGGAAAATTAGTGTACCGGTATAGCGACGCGGGCGATATCCGTCATTCCTTCGCCCCGCGTTTTGCGTTTGTGAGCCTGAACGGACAACTGAATGAACAATTCGATTATTTCGGATTGTTTTCGTTCATCGGTGAGCCGGTGTTTGAACTTTGGCTTCAATGGAAGCCACTCGATGCTTTCTCGATAAGAATCGGTCAGCAAAAGACGCCCCTGACGTTTGAATCGATGATTTCGCCGACTGTTCTGGAGTCGATAAATAATTCAAGGGTTTTGTCGAACCTGTGCGGAATGGCCGGTGATGTGGGCGTTAATAATGCGGGAGGACGAGATGTGGGGGTGACTCTGTATGGCGACCTGTTCAAACAGCAAGAGCATTTCTTGCTGCATTATGCACTCGGCATTTTTCAGGGTACAGGCGTCAATATGGGCGATAATAATAATAAAAAGGATGTTGTCGCAAGTTTGATCGTACAGCCTTTGTACGGTTTACGTTTCGGCTACGGAATATATCGCGGAACAGGACATTATGCTGTCGGGAATCATCCGGCCGCAGATCATACCCGAAACCGGCAGGCTCTCAGCGCTGATTTTAAAACAGGACGCTTGTCGACTCGCGCCGAATGGATGACGGGTAAAGACGGTGATGCGGATAAAGAAGGCGTCAGCGTACTGGCGCAGTGGAAGTTTATACCCGACGAATTCGACGCTTTCGTAAGATGGGACTATTATGATAACGATAAGAAAAATAACGTCCGTGCGGTCGATTATACGATCGGATGCAGTTATTATTTCGCAAAAATGTGCCGCTTCGAACTGAATTATATTTTCTCCTGCTTTTCGGAAAATCGGATAGCCGGCAGAAATTCAAATCAGGCGCTCGCACAGATACAAATCGTATTCTGACCGGTGAAATGCCCGACCGACCGGTTTACCGCCCCCTGACGGTGAGAACAAAAAACGGAAAAGGATCACGAAACATATTGCTTTTTTTTGTACCTTTGTCCGCCATTGAAGATTAATAAATTAACAGAAAAGTGCCGTATTCGGGCAAATTGTTTGTCAAAATGATTACGGGATGCTTTATTATTAAACGTTTCTAATATGAACATTATCAAGAAGGATATCGACCAAAACAATGCCGTTATCACCGTTAGCGTTGAAAAGGCGGATTATGCCGAGAAAGTAGAAAAACAAATTCGCGATTTCCGGAAAAAGGTACAGATACCCGGTTTTCGTCCGGGCATGGCGCCCATCGGATTGATAAAAAAAATGTACGAAAAAACATTCTTATCCGAAGAACTAAATAAGTTAGTATCCGAAAGTGTGAACGATTACATCCAACAGCACAAGCTCCTCGTGCTGGGAGAACCGATGCTCAGCAATACCGAACAACAACCGATTAATATTGATGTACAGGATACATTTGACTTCGTATTCGATGTGGGCATCGCTCCAAAACCCGACTTCACGCTGACCAAAGATGATAAAGTGAACTTCTATCACATCATCATCGAGGATAGAATGATCGACGCTCAAATCGGAATACTCCAAGCCTACTTCGGCGCCCGTCGGACGGTTGAAACGGTGCAGGAAACGGATATTGTAAAAGGCCTGCTTGTCGAACTGGAAAATAACCTGCCGAAAGAGGACGGAATCGTATCGCCGGACGCAACGATAATGCCGACCTATATACAATCGGAAACATGTAAGAATGAACTCATCGGGTCGAAAGTCGGGGATACCATCGTTGTCAACCCTGCCGAAATGACCGGCAACAAATACGATGTCGGCTCACTGCTGGGAATAGATAACGATGAAGCCGAAAATATAAACGCCGACTTTCGGTTTACTATCAGCGAAATAACCCGCTATCAGAAAGCGGAAATAAACCAAGAACTCTTCGATAGAGCCTACGGAGACGGCGTCGTCGGCAGCGAAGAGGATTTTCGCAACAAAATAAAAGAAGAACTTGCATCGAAACTGGCCATAAACGGCGATTTTAAATTCAGACAAGACCTGCGCGAACTGCTGCTGGAAAAATGTACCGACATGGTTTTCCCCGAAACATTCCTCAAACGCTGGATGCTCGCAACAAAAAAAGAGGCCACTCCCGAAACTGTTGATGAAGACTACCCACAAATTATCGGCGCTTTCAAATGGAAGCTGATACTGGAAAAAATTACCGAAAACACAGATATAAAAGTAGAAGACGTCGAGGTACAGGAGTATGCCAGAAAGATGGTCATCAATCAACTGACGCAGTTCGGAATGGAGGAGTATGACGAACGGATTGTGAAGTATTACGCACAGGGACTGCTGAAAAAAGATAAATCTTTCCAAAATATCGCCAACCGCGTATACGAAAATAAAGTACTCGATTCGTTGAAAGATAAAATAACAGTGGAAGAAACAGATATATCGGTGGCCGATTTTAACAAATTGTTCGCAAAAGCATAAAATCGACACAATACACAAATAAGAGCTGTCGGTTCGTTCGTTCCGACAGCTCTTTTCATTTAGACGTTCCAACGCACAACACTCTTCAATCTTGTCGCCATGCGCATATTGTTTCAAATAATCCTATCGGGCGTCGCCATTTATTTCACAGCGTGGCTACTACCCGGCGTATCCGTCACCGGTTTCGGAACGGCAATCATCGTCGCCATTGTGCTCGGAACTTTGAACGTTACACTGAAACCGATTCTACAATTGCTTTCGCTTCCGGTCACGCTAATCACTTTAGGACTCTTCCTTCCGGTGATAAACACAGTGATTATATTGCTTACCAGTCGGCTTATAGGCGGTTTTCACGTCGAGAATTTTTGGTGGGCATTACTTTTCAGCCTCATAGCAAGCGGCGTCACAAGTCTGCTCAAAAAGACGATTTAAGCTTGTGTTTAGTGATTAATCATAGCGAATCCGCACTAATCACTAATCGCTAATCACTAATAATTGAAGTCGATGACGACGATTTCGGATGCGGTGCCTATGCGGTACTTCGGCCCCCATAATCCCAATCCCGATGTGACGTAATAATGTGTGTGCGTTTTTTTGGAATAACCGTAAGGGTTTTCATACATTCCTCTTACCAGTAAATTTCCGGGGAAAAACTGTCCGTTGTGCGTGTGCCCCGACAGTTGTAAATCAATCCCGTTTTGCTCGGACTCTTCCAACTCAACGGGCTGATGATCCAGCAAAACGAACGGTTTGTCTTTGTCCGTACCGGCTACGATTTCGTTGATTTTTTTCCGGTTGAGATTCGTTCTGTCGTCGCGTCCGACAAGGTAAAAGCTGTCGTCGATCAGCACAACAGTGTCCCGGAGAAATTGAACCTGCGTGTTTTCTTTCAGGTAGTTTTCAAACAAATACGGATTTTCTCCGTAGTATTCGTGATTCCCGCTGATGGCGAAAACACCCAACGGGGCGTGAATCCGATTAAACTCTTCCGACATTTGCTGTTCGATGACGGGCTTTACAATATTATCGACCATGTCGCCGGCAAAAAGTACCATGTCCGGATGCTGCGCATTGATCAGTTCGACGTATTTCTGCAGGTTTTTTTTGTCGATAGACAGGCCCAGGTGCAGGTCGCTGGCCAGCACGATTTTCAGCCGTCTGTTTTGTACGGGCTTATTTTCGACCCGTATCGAAAGCTGTTCGACCGACGGATGATTGAACGCATAGTTGCCGGTAATCATAACGACCGCCAAAATGCCCAGCGTCACAAGAAACGACCATTGACGGAAAACATACATCCCCTGGGGCGCAAAACCGATGATTTTGTTCAATAGCCGAACCATATCGATCAATAGAAACGAGAGTGTCAGGTAGATCAGGATGATCAAAAACGAAAAGCCGATGAATCCCAATACCTTCGCCGTACAGCTCGCAAAATCACGCACCAACAGCACATTGCCGATAAAAAGGAGAAAAAGTGTAAGCAGCAGAAAAAGGAAGATGTACCGTCCCACAGGAAGCGTTTTCAAGGCTTGGAAACCTCTGACGGAGACGTAAGCGCTGAGGATGGTCAGCACGGAAAACATGAAAATAAAAAAACCGTATTTCATCTGTTTGTAGTTTATGATACAAAAAAAATAGTGTCCACTGCTAAACACCATTTTTTTTATTTTGTTCATCCCGACTCCGATTCGTCATTCATACAGCGGGTCGATTCCCTCTTCGGGTTCGCTTTTCTTTTGCTTTCGCGTTTTGACCGTGAACCGGGTTGTTTTTTTGTTTATTATCAGTGTTGTGGGGATGTTTACAAATTCGTTGTTACTGTTTTCCGAAAAATGTTCCCATGCCTGGTAGCTGACCAGCATAAAGTTGAACCGTGAAAATAAATCGGTGGTAAGCTCCTTTATCCGGCTGATTTTGATGGAGGCGGCAAAGATTGATTTCAGTTCTCTGTCGTAGTACTCCAGCGCCGTTTTGTTGGAAGACAGCACCTTGTTCAGATCGATAATTGTGATGTGTACATTCGGATTGTTACGAAGCATCCGGCGGGCATACCGCAACAGAAATACGTCGTTGACCTCTTGCAGCAGGATCAGCGTTGTTTCCGAATTGGTGTAGCCCCTGTTGATCAAGATGCCGACACTGCAATCGCTGTGTTCCACAAAATATTGTACCTTATCTTTGACGGTGGTTCCGGGATAGAAAATCGCCCGTCGGTTGAGCATATAATTGATTTTCCGATTGAGCCACGACAGTTTTTTAAACAGTTTTGTCCGCTTATTGATCGCGTTGTCGCCCAGCGAAACGCCGGCTCCTACGAGCAGGAAGTCAAATTCGTTTTGATTGACATATTTTGTAATATCGGCTTCGATATTGTCGGCCACTTTGTATTTTGTAGATAGCGGTATACTGGTATCTTGGGCGACTTCGCGAATCGGCAGAAAGCTTTCTTCCGAAAATTGTTCCCCGTACATCGGGTTGGTATCCGTACCCGGCGTGATGTGCAGAGCGGTTATCGAAAGGCTGTTTTTGTAGCCGTTCAGAACCGTCTTGGCGACTCTGAACAGCGATTTTCCGCTTGCGGGATTCCCGATGCTGATCAGGACATTGAAAACGCCTAATGCTTTTTCTCTGATGATCCGTTCCCTTTTTGGGGGAAAGAACCAATTGATCAGCGACATGCCCGGAGTGGTCATAAACGTGGTGACCAACGCGACGATGACCAGCATAACAAATACCGATTCGGGCAAGATGCCCATTTCATATCCGATATTCAGCACAATCAGTTCCATCAGTCCGCGTGTATTCATCAACATGCCGAGCGAGAGGCTATTGTACCACGATTCGCCGAAAAATCGTGCGGCGGCGGCGCTTCCGATAAATTTTCCGCCGACGGCCACCAGGATAAATATCAGGCAAATACCCCACAGATAGGGGCTATTGAGCAGTCCGATGTTGGTTTGCAGACCTGTGTAGACGAAAAACAACGGCAGAAACAGAGTAGACGCGACATCTTCGATTTTTTCCATCAGTATTTTTCGGAAGTTCATGTCCTGCGGCATGATCACGCCGACCAGAAATGCGCCGAAAAGGGCATGGATGCCGATCAGTTGGGTGATGAAGGCCGATCCTATCAGTATCAAAAACAGGAAGGCGACAATACTTTTGTTTATCAGTTCGGAATTTTTGTATACGGAGGCCAGCTTTTTCAGAAACGGTCGGACGACGAGTAGCATCAGTGATGTGTAGACGACGGCAAAACCGATGGTGTAGAGTGAGCTGACAAAGCTACCTGTTTTGGTGATGGCGATGACCGCCGCCAGCAGACACCATGCAACAACGTCATTGACGGCAGCACCGGCAATCGACAGGCTACCTAATGAGGTTTTGGTGAGTCCTTTTTCCTGTACAATCCGTGCCAGGACGGGAAAGGCTGTAATGCTCATCGAAATGCCGATAAAGAGTGAGAAGGAAAGAAAATCGGTTTGTCCCGATGCAAATTCTTTGTAGACGAAGAACGATAGAATCATCCCGAACAAAAACGGGATGATGATGCTTGCCGTACTGATAGCAAAAGTTTCGCCCATTTTTTGTCTCAGGTCGTCGAAATTCAGTTCCAGTCCGATGACGAACATAAACAGCACCAGTCCGATTTGACTCAGGATATATAAATTTCCCAATGATGAAGGGTCGAAAAGGAAGTAGTATGCGTCCGGAAAGATGACTCCCAAAAGCGACGGACCGAGTATGATACCTGCCAGGATCTCGCCGATAACGGTAGGCTGTCCGATTTTCACGAAGATGAAGCTAAAAATACGAGCGACGATCAAAATGGCCAATATCTGCAGAAGCAACAAGGCGATAGGTGCGGTGATGTTCTCGGCAAGCGAGTCTAAAAAGGCCTGAAACTGACCTGCCGGTACGTCTTCATGAGTAACAGAAATAATTTCCGGCTCTTGTTCTTGCTGCTTTCCTTGCTGAACAACGGTATATGCACCAATAAAGAAGATCAGCAGCATCGATAAAAAGAATATCCATGTTTTCGAATAACTGTTTTTCATATTGGTGATTTTTCCACGTAAGTTTTCAATATACAATAAATTACCTGCCTATAACAGCGGTTTTTGTGAGATTGTTTTATATTGTCACAAAAAGAACGCGATTGCAGTTTCATGGTAACTTTTGCGGCGCAAATATAATAAATTTCGACAAACGTCAGAGCCGCTTATTGTCTGTCGTATAACATACAATTCGGATTTTTCGGGGCTATATATCCTGTTTTCCGCCTGTAGACGACCTGTGGTTATATTTTTTGGAATCCCCCAAAAGTCCGTCTGCCCCTCGTTTTACACGCCCTCTCATCCTCGCGAGCGGACGGAAAGGGTAGTGATTAGTGATTAATGTTTAGTGATTAATTATTCGTCTTCGGCGTCTTCCATGAAGAGAGATAAAGAGAAGTGGGGGGGGAAGTCTCCCCCTCGCTTCAGCCCGCCGTTGGCGGTCTTCCGCTACCCCCTCTGCGGGGCTCTGCCCCGCAACGCCCCGTACCGTTTTCACGCGATCTCGCGTGAAAACGGGGAAGATAGTATTTCGGAGATCGGGCAGAAAATGAGAGATAAATCTTTCGTTTCCTGCCCGACGGATGATGTAGTTTGATTTGTCGCGGACGCGGCTATGTGGTAGATATTATTGTTTCTGTTCCGGTTTAAAGTACCATCTCATCTCGTTTTGCGGTTGCGTGGTAAATATCATTGTTATTACGCCCTTATCCAGATTTGTTACTACCTGTTCGTACACAATGTTCCATCCTTTTTTAAAGTTCAGATCATAACTATTGTTGATTGTGTAGATTGCGACGCTTTCGGAATAAGAACCGGTGATGGAAACATCCCTGTCCATATAATAGTATCTGCCGCTGTAGCCGTAGACGTTCTCCATGAAAAAATCACCGACATACGTTTTCGATTTGAAGCCCTCCATTTTCAGCGTGATTCCTTTGGCTTTGACGTCGCTTATTTCCAGTTTATTTGCGTCAAAATCGAAAGTCGAAAGTCCGCCCGGTTCGGGATCCAGTTTCAGTGTAAAACCGCCATTCTCGTAGGGAGCCCGACCAACTTCAATTCCTTTGTTTTCCGTGTAATACGATATAGCGGCGACATAATCAATTATCTCGTTGTAGTTCATGCCGCCTTCCACCGTAACCGCGATAAGCGAAGGGTCTATCTGCGGTTTACCGTTTGCGGTTACGCCTCTTTGCGTAACGTTGATAGTTATTTCATTTTTACCGCAAGCAATTTCGATAACAGCTTTGCGATCGGCGCTTGTGAAGTTCTGCAACAGCGAGATATGGATATTATATTTGCCGGCTTCTTTGCCGCTGTTCGGGTCGATCCAAATCCATTCGGGGGATGTATCCTGTCCCTCCTCTGTAATTTTCGACATCCATACACCGCTGGTAGTGAACGTTACGACGCTTTCACCCTCCGTATCATCGGCAAAAACGATCTGTGTTAACGTCTGCTTATCTTCCACTTCGATGGTAGAAGCGCTTGGTAAAGGCAGAGGCCCCGAACTGCAACCTGTAAAAATTGCTACCGATAGCGCCAGCAGACTTAAAATGAGTGAATCTGTTCTTTTCATATTTGAAATTAAATTAGATGATTACTGATAATTACTGATAATTAAAAAATACCGCTAATAATTAAAAAATACCGCCTGTATACGCAAAAAATTCCATAAGGATACGCGAAAAATTCCACTATTATTGAAATTTCAGCAATTAAGCGGCGGCTAAATTAGACACTTTTTTAAAACTGACAAAATATTTTTAACTTAAAAACAGATTGTGCTTCGGGAGTTTTAGTTCTTTTCTGTTTGGACTGATATTTTTTATAAAAAAGCGCGAATCGAAAGCCTGTGACTGCGTTTAGTAAGTGTTTTTTCAGTCGAATTTACAATTCGGGCATCACAGGTGACGCTATCACATTTTGAACTGTCACAAAGTCATCGTGTATGATGTGAACGATCGCCCTCTTTTTGCAATCGATCCGCCTTACCGATACAGTGGGGCCTGCTTTCTTTGTTTTTGCGGGACTGCTTTCCCGATTTTTCTACATTCCGGATTCTTTTCAAACAATACTTTCGTGGTTTTTAGTAATAAATTGTACTTTTGCTGAACAATAATCAAATCAGGCGGTTAATTATTAGCGACCATTTTTCTATCATCTCGAAACGACTTTGCGCTAAACACAAATAATACCCAATATATCATGAAATTTTTAAAAGGCTTTCTTATTACGATTTTAATCGTTGTTGTGCTGCTGATAGCGGCGCTTTTTGTGATTCCTGTTGTTTTTAAAGGTAAATTGATGGAAGTAGTAAAAACGGAAATCAATAATACATTGAATGCGAAAGTTGATTTCGGTAAATTCAGTTTGAATCTGTTCAAAAATTTTCCGAACGCCACCATGAGTCTGAAAGATATTGTCGTCACGGGAGTGGATGATTTTGAAAACGACACGCTGGTTTCGGGAAAAGAATTGAGTTTGACCTTCAACCTTAAAAGTCTTTTTTCCGATCAGGGCTACGAACTGAAAAAGTTGAAAATAGACCGGCCACGCATTTTCGCGCATGTGCTGGAAAACGGAAAAACGAACTGGGATATTGTAAAAGGAGACGATACGCCCGACGATGACGATAGTGCAGGCGAGAGCAATTTCAAACTGCAACTGCGGAGTGTTGTCATTTCGGACGGACATCTGCTTTATCTCGATGGCGCATCGAATATGCAAGCGCTGATCGACGATTTTCAATTCGGGCTGTCGGGCGACCTGAGCGCCGACAGATCGTTACTACGCACAAACATAAACATCGGCGAACTGTCTTTATGGATGGACAACAGCCGGTATTTTTCAAAAATGAGCATATCGGTCAAAGCCGATATTGACGCCGATCTGAACAAGATGATTTTTACGTTCAACGACAATCAAATCAGTCTGAACAGCCTTTCCTTCTCTTTCGACGGACGGTTTGCAATGCTTGATGAAGGCTACGATATGGACATCAGCCTGAATGCCGGAAACGTTGATTTCAAATCAATTTTGTCGGTTGTTCCGGTGCTTTACGCTGCATCTTTCAAGGATATGAAAGCCGACGGAAATGTCGAGTTGAACGGACATGTGAAAGGCGTGATGGTAGCGGAAGATTATCCTTCGTTCAATATCGACCTGAAAGTGTCCAACGCATGGTTCCGGTATCCCGACCTGCCGAAATCGGTAACCGATATAAATATTGCCGCAAATATTTCAAATCCGGGCGGAGCGCTGGACAACACGGTTGTTTCGGTACCAGTCTTCCGGTTCAATATGGGTGGAAATCCGTTTGCAGCAAAAGCGCATCTCTCAAACCTGATGACAGACCCGAACATGCAACTGAATGCGGTCGGAAAATTGGATTTGGGAATGGTAAAAGATGTTTATCCGCTCGAAGACGGTACCGAACTGAAAGGATTGCTGAATATGAATCTCGATTTGAACGGCAGGATGTCTTACTACGAAAACAATCAGTACGACCGTTTCAAATTTGCGGGAACTCTCAATATAAAAGATATTTTGTTGAAATACCCGTCGTTGGGACAGGATGTGCATATACCGAATGTCGAAATGGTATTTAACAATCAATATGTAAGCCTGAACACCTTGCAGGCCAATATCGGGAAAAACAATTTCTCGGCCGACGGACGTTTGGAAAACCTGATACCGTTTATCATGGACGATAAAACGCTGATCGGAAACTTGAATTTACGCTCCGATTATCTGAATCTGAATGATTTTATGACATCCGACGCCGAAAGCAATACGGAAAGCAATACGGAAAGCAACACCGATGCCGACACCGAAACCGACGACACGCCGATGACTGTTCTCGAAATACCGAAAAACATTCGGTTCACACTACAGGCAAACCTCGCGGAGGTTATTTTCGACAAAATGGAGCTGACCGATGCAAAAGGAGTAATAAAAATCGCCGACGGCGAACTCAAATTGCAGAACGTAGGTGTGAAGGGATTCGGCGGAGATCTTGTCCTGAACGGAACATACAATACGCAAAACATCGAAAAGCCCAAAGTGAATATGGATATAGCGATTGAGCATGTTGAGTTCACGAAAATATTCTCGCAGGTGGAAACATTGCAAAAATTTGCCCCGATACTAAGCAAAGCCACAGGGCGTTTCTCATCCGCCATCAAACTGAATTCGTTACTCGGAGAAGACATGTCGCCCGACTTGAACAGTCTGTTTGTCGACGGTTCAATATCCACATCCGCTGTCGGTATCGAAGACGTGCCCGTGCTGACGGCTCTGGCGTCGAGCCTGAAGACAGACGCATTGAAATCGCTTTCGTTGAAAGACCTCTCGCTACAGTTCAATATCGAAGACGGGAAATTGTATACCAAACCGTTTAACATCAATGCGGGGAATGTGAAAATGAAGTTGGGAGGATACACCGGTCTGGATAAATCAATTGCATACAAGGGAAGCGTACAGTTACCTGCCGGCGCAAATTTGGGCAAACTTTCGACTATCAATTTCACCATCGGCGGAAATTTCAACAAGCCGAGCATAAAACTGGATATGGAAGATACGATAAACGAACTCGTGAACGATGCAAAGGCCTCGCTCGAAAAAGAGGTAAACAAACAAATTGACGCGGCAAAAGACAAATTGAAAGAAGAGGCCGAAAAACAAAAGCAGAAACTGATAGAAGAAGCCCAAAAACAGGCCGACAAACTGAAATCGGAAGCGAAAAAAGTAGGCGATAAACTGGTGGAAGAAGCCCAAAAGCAGGGAAATCAGCTTGTAGAAAAAGCGGGAAATCCCATCCTGAAAAAAGCAGCCGAAGTTACCGCAAAAAAAATGGTCGAAGAGGCGCAAAAACAGGCCGACAAACTCTACAAAGAAGCCGAAGAAAGAGGAAATCAGGCAGTGGAAAAAGCAAAAAACCTGGATACTCAGAAAATACAATAACCCGATTATTCAACAACCCGATTATTTTATGATTGCTCAAAAAGCAAGAGGACGGATCAAATTCTTTTTCATTTGTTATTTTGTAACAATTGCAGGCCGTCTTCTTGCCCAAAACGCGGCAGAAGCCGACAAGCTGTTTAACAACAAGCAATATAACGAAGCGAAAAACAGCTATTCCGCACTGTTGAAACAGCGTCCCAACGACCCTCTGAACAACTACCGCTATGCGTGTTGCTGTTACGAACTGGGGTTGGACGAAGAAGCAATCGTGTATTTTGAAAAGTCGGGCAACAAATATCCTTCAAAGAACAAGTTTTTAGGAGCCTTGTATTTCAAAACATACCGGTTCAAACAAGCAATCGAAGCGTATGAAGAATACCTTTCCTCGCTTAAAAACGGTACGGAGACAGACGAAAACATGCTGAAGCTGAAGCTGCGCAAGGCCGAACTTGCCCAAAGCATGCTCGAAAAAGTTGAAAACATCGCCCTGATCGACAGTTTTTCGGTGGATAAAAAGGATTTTCTGAAATACTATCAATTCAACAAAGAACTGGGTTCTCTGGAACAAACGACACTGCCCGATGACTCTTTGGGAAGAGTACGTGATAAAATCAAATACACCACCGAGCGAAAAGACCGGATTCTGTTTTCGGATTTGAACAACGATACATTCGACCTCTTCACCTCCTACCGGTTGTTAGACGGTTGGTCGGATCCCGTATCCGTCTCTTCAAACATCAACACCGGAGCAAATGAAAATTACCCCTTCTTAATGCTCGACGGCGTGACGCTTTATTTTGCATCCGACAACGAAGAAAACTCTTTGGGCGGATACGATATTTTTATCACGCGCTTCATGAATTCGGCAAACGATTATTTGGCCCCTGAAAATATAGGCATGCCTTTCAACTCGATTTACAACGACTACATGCTTGTTATCGACGAACTGGAAGGCAAAGGATGGTTTGCAAGCGACCGTTTTCAGCCCGAAAATAAAGTCATGATTTATATTTTCAAGCCGAATAAAAA
>JAIRTG010000172.1 GCA_031255055.1 Prevotellaceae bacterium | reverse complement strand
TTGCTATTTATTTCCGCACCCAGAGGGACACCATTTGCCGAGCTGTGTGTTGCAGGAATTACCAGTTCTGCCATAATCAACAGGTCAAGAGCCTGTTTAATCAGATATGTCGTAGTTTCGGTCGGGCTCCCGGTTCCAAACGAGTAATTCCGCACCTACGCTTCTTTCTAAATATCCTCTTTTCATTTTACAAAGGCAAAATCATGATTTATATTTATATAATCAAAAGCAAAAATAAGTCAAATATTTTATTTATCAAAATCATTAAAGGTCTTTCCATGCATAATAGCTAAGTAATATTACTCATATAGATTGAGTAGAATTACTCATTGACACACTTTTCCCGCCTATATAATTTTGTGCTGTAATATTCTATCAAAGCAAACTTATAATAAACAATACTGTGGTGAATAAAGGAATTATCAGGGTAATAGCAGCGATATGCTACCCAAAGCGTTACAAAACCGGAAAATAATATAGCATCTATAATATCCCTGTTATAGGGGAAATCGTTTCGGCTTTTAATACTCTATATGTAATAAAAAGAATCAAAAAATAAAAAACCTCGCGATAGTATAAGGTAATCGCATACACTCATGGCTACAATAAATGAAACAGTTCCTCAGATTCCTAACAAAACCGTTACTGTTACTAAAGTAACGGCAGACAGTATCCAACTTTCGTGGACAAAGGCAACAGACAAAAAAATACCGCAAAATAAAATCAAGTATTCAATTACTTGGTGTGAACCTCCTTATACTTGGGACAATAGAAGAAAATCAAGCGGTCGGATAGTAGATATATCATCTTATACAATTACAGGACTTAAAGCAAACACAGCTTATGAAATTATTATTTACGTAAGTAATGAAGTCGGTGAAAACACCTACAATCGTATAAGCACAAAAACGGCTGCTGCTACAACAGTTGTTTCCTCAACTGTGACTCGTCCTTCTACAAGTTTAGCCACAGTTTCTTCTACAAGTTCAACTGTATCCCGTCCATCAACAAGTACCACAACTCCGGTTACGCCGTCTGCATCATACACCAAAGAAGTAACCGAAGTCGTTCAAAATGGGCGCTTGGCATTTGACTTTGAACTGATTGGCGGAATTCATGAGAAAGTTATCAATTCTCCCAATCCAAAATTGGAGAAAAAAGACAATCAACTGGTGTTGTCGTATCCCGCAAGTAGCAGTTATAAAGGAGATTCCGATATTTGTACTAAAAAAGGCCAATGGACATCGGTCTCCGTAAATGTAGGTTATCAAAAGACCGGAAAAAATATCGAAATCATTCTTTTGTATATTGTAAGACAACAGCATAATGATTATTCCGTACTCAGTCTTTCCAAAAGGTACACTTTAAGCAATCTAGCCGCCTATGATTTCGAAAACAGTGAAATTAAAAGTTGGTGGGGATTTGGAGGCGCTAAGGTTAATTTAATTACCCAAAATCAACTTTATAGCGGCGAAAAGAAAAATTGGTGCTATATGGATAACGGAAAAAACAAAACATTGGCCAACCTACGCGTAAAAATGGATGGCAGCGGTAATGAAACCCAAAAGGAAAACATGGGTATAAAAGGAACGATATATATTGACTATGAAGTACGCGAAACGACCAAACCTCGATTGATTGTGGAAGAACCTGTTTTAACGCCTATTACTACGCCGACAAAAGGCAATTGTTCAAAAATTTCGTCCATCAACGAAAAAGTAAGAAGCATTCTCGGACACGGTATGTATATTTCCGGTCAATATGCATCTATCGACGGCGACAGCCTTGCAGACCCCGTTTTGGATATTGACAAATTGAATGAATACCAGCGAATCGACAGGAATACCAATAGCCGTACTTCGAGCTATGAAATCAATAAAAACGGTTCACACGAATATTCAAAAAAACTGGAAACCGACCTAACGGTTAACGTTTCCGCTCAATTTGGCCTTTTAAGTTTTTCAAGCGAAACGAAGAAAACGTTTTCGGAAGACCGGTATAATAAAGACACCTACAAATTTATCACAAGAAAAGATGTAACCTCTATCGAGCAATACCAAATTCAAGGCGCGAAAGTTCCCAATGAATTATGCGCTTTTCTGACCAACTCGTTCCTTGCTGACTTAAACAAACTCTCGTCCGATAAAATAGTGGAAAAATACGGCACGCACGTTATGCTCGGAATGAAATTGGGCGGACGCTTTGATTACAATTACAGCTATTTGCAAAGTATCAACAACACAACGATAGTAAAAACTTTCAGCAACAAAACAGGCATTAAAGTAAATATGAAAGAAGACGGATCGTTGAACAACGCTTTGGATTTTTCCAAATTATACGAACAACGCGATAAATATTTGCAGGAAGGGAAAATAGATAAAGCACAGGATATTATTGAGAAAATCAATAAATTGGGCGAAACGGCGAGCAAAGGATCCGGAGGAAGTGGCGGCGCAGGCGGTGGCGTTTCGGTCGATTATTCCAAAACCGAAACTATTAAAGATAATATGAGCGACGAAACCTTTGAATCGAAAGCGTTTGCCACCGGAGGCGATCACAAACTCGCCATATTGATAAATGGCGAAACCGAATTAGAGAAATTGAAAAAATATAAAGAGGAATGGGTACGCGGTATTACAAGTGCTAACGCCTCTTGGTGCGATTATCTCAGCGGAACGCTTATCCCGATTTATGAATTTGTTCCTAACGGAAAAAAGGTGACGCGTAATTCGTTGGAGAAAGCCTATAAAAACTTTATCATAAAAAATTGTCCGAAAAGTAATACCATTATAGGCAAAGGCGTTCAAACGCATAGTTTAGCCGTTAAGGAGAAATCGGCCGTAGCCAGATTAAATCAGCATGACCGCGAAATCAGCACCAGCGAAGGCAAAGAAACTTATTGGAAAATCAAGTTGGAACTAGTCAACATTGTTGATGGAAAAATCGGAGTAGCCGTTTGGTACGAAGTGCACGAAGGAGGTAAAGCCGCCGACCGTTCAAAAATACAACTCAAGCAGGTATATGACATACCTGTAAACAACAAAAGCAAAGTGGCTATCGATGAGAATCTAAAAACCAACTCTTATATCTTCGACGGAACATATGTAGGAAAAATGCATGATTGGATCGATGTGACGACGCAAGCGCGTGGCTGTCCTTTTATCGATACCGATAACGCCAAGTTTCAAATCATTATCGACGGACCGGGTAGCAGCGACTGCGAGCACATGGCGCTGAAAGGAATGCTTAAAGTTCCGTATCAATATTATGCCGATGAAATAAGGACGGTATAAGGAGAATAAAACGACAAAGTAATAAACATTAAAATATTTTATATGAAACGAAAACTAAAAATTCTCATTCCTGCGCTTTTATGCACTTTATATACAAGTGCGCAGGCGCAAGACTCCGGCGTTGCCCTACGTACTGAGCCGGATCAGAATCCCTCCGGGTTTTACATCGGGACGCAGGCGAACAGTCCGCTATTCTGGGGTGACCTTTTCTCATTCGGCGAAAAAACGCATTTCGGTTACGGCGGTGGCATATTCGCCGGGTACAAACTCGGCGGCTGGTTCTCACCCGAACTTTCGTTTGATTATGGAGTTGGGCGAATAGGAGCGCAAAATCATCAATTGATCGATTATGTAAGTAAGTCTGGTATTATAAATTATGTACAATTGGATCCTTCTGATATAAAATTAGGAGACTTATATAGTCGCACTACTTATATACAAGCAGGATTGCGCTTACAAGTGGGATTAATCAGTCTGTTTTCTCCCCGTAAATACCACGCTTTCGATGTCGAACTCGCACCTGCGATATATGCCCAAAAATTCTCACCGAAGCTCTATACGGTTGCCGGCAACAAGCAATGGAGCGAAGGTACAGGAGGAGGAGATTGGAACTATGCAGCAGGCGGCGACCTTGGGCTTCGCTTCCGCCTCTCGCCCAAAATATCCACTCACTTGCGTGGCGGATTACTATGGTTACGTAACGAATCTTTCGACGGGCTTAATAATGATCCGATTTGGCGCGTAAACCTAATGGCAAACGCCTCGGTCGGCATAACATTCAATTTCGGCAACTCGTCGGAGCGGAAGGTAGCCGTACCGATTGTGGACACCCCGCTGCCCCCTGCCCTCGATGATTCCGCGGAGCGGGCAGAGACGGAACGTCTGGAGCGCGAGCAGGCCGCCCGCGAAGCCGAAGCCAGAAGGCAAGCCGAACTGGAAGCCACCCGCTTGGCTTACATCCACGAAGTGGAGGGTGTGCCGATACCGGTGCTCTATTTCCGCAGAGGGTATGCCGTGATCGACACGGAGCGTTATTGGACGGAACTCGACGAAATACTGCGTGTGCTGAACAAATACTCCGATGCGCAGATACGGATCGAGGGATGGTGCGACGTAACAGGTACCAAAGCCGTCAACGAGAGCCTCTCGCAGCGCCGAGCAGAAGCCCTGCAACGCTATCTGGTCGAGCAGGGGATTGCCCCCGGCCGTTTTGCGCAGGTGCAGGGCATGGGGGTCGACAGCGAGGGAGGTTACGGCCAAACGGCACGCCGGGCACAGATACGGCTGTCCGTTAGATAACAGATTAGACACAAATCAAAATATTTCTAACATAAAACAAAGAAAAAATGAAAACAACAATTAAAATCATCCTCGCAGCATTGATATTAATATTTGCTGCATCATGTGAAAGAACAGATTTCGACGAAATTCTGCGCAGGCAGGCGGAACAAAAAGAACAACTCAATGACCATGAATCGAGATTGAAAACACTTGAGGCTTTAGTAAAATCAGCTAACGAAGAGATTACGACCATTCGCAACCTGATAGATGCGTTGGAGAAAAAAGTATCAATCGTCTCCTATACTTCTCTTTCCGACGGAAGCGGATACGAACTGCTTATGAGCGATGGAAGCAAGATTGTTCTTAAACATGGCGATACACCTGTAGTAGGTATGAAAGAACACACAGACGGATTACTCTACTGGACGCTTAATGGTGAATGGATGAGAGATGGGGCAGGTAATATGATACTTGCCAAGGGAGAGAAGGGAGAGAAAGGAGAGAAGGGAGAGAAAGGAGAGAAAGGAGAGAAAGGAGAGAAAGGTGATACAGGTGACAAAGGTGATACGGGTAACACCGGCCTGACCCCTCTATTACGCATAAATAGTGATAATAACTGGGAAGTCAGTTTAGACAACGGAATTTCGTGGCAATTGATGAAAGATGCTTTAGGAAATCCGGTACCTGCTACCGGCGATAAAGGAGACAAGGGTGACAAAGGTGACACGGGCGATAAAGGAGATAAAGGTGACAAAGGTGACACGGGTTCCGGCGGTTCTTCTGATCTGACAATCACGGAAGAGGGTGGTTATATAACCATTGTGTACAATGGTAATACGTATGTGGTTCCTGTAAAATTAACAATACCCCAATCACT
>JAIRTG010000127.1 GCA_031255055.1 Prevotellaceae bacterium | reverse complement strand
GACAAACAGCGTCTGGTTGCCTTGCTGCAACAGAAAGGGCAGGTTGTTTCCGTCACCGGCGACGGTACAAACGACGCTCCCGCACTCAATCAGGCACAAGTCGGACTATCAATGGGCGATGGTACTTCCGTAGCCAAAGAAGCCAGCGACATCACGATTATCGACAATTCGTTCAGCAGCATCACCCGTGCCGTCATGTGGGGACGATCGCTCTACCAGAACATTCAGCGCTTCATCCTTTTCCAGATGACAATCAATGTGGCCGCCTGTATCATTGTGCTGATTGGCGCATTTTTGGGTACAGAATCACCGCTCACCGTCACACAAATGTTATGGGTAAATCTCATCATGGACACTTTTGCAGCGTTAGCGCTGGCATCTCTTCCTCCTTCACAAAGGGTGATGGAAGATAAGCCGCGCAAAACCACCGACTTCATTATCAGCAAAAAAATGTGGAAAAATATTCTCGGAGCCGGTATTTTTTTTGTATTCATACTGTTCGGACTTGTCCAATATTTTAAACAAGCCGACATCACTTCGCTCACACAATTCAATATTGTCGATTTCGGCAAAACATATTTCGACTTCTCGCACGGCAATGGATTGAGTCCCTACGAACTGTCGCTGTTTTTCACCATTTTCGTAATGCTGCAATTCTGGAACATGTTCAATGCAAAAGCCTTTCTCACGGGCAAATCCGCCTTTGCGAACATTGGCAAATCCACAGGATTTATAGCGATAGCCGTCGTCATTTTAGCCGGTCAATGGCTGATTGTAACCGTTGGCGGTGAGATGTTCAATGTGACGCCACTTGCCTTGCAAGACTGGGGAATAATCATAGCCACAACCTCAATCGTACTTTGGATTGGCGAAATCAATAAACACTTAATTTCCAATTCGCCTGCGGCAATACACCTCAACAGCGATTAGTAGTGATAAGTGATTTGATTGGGTGACAGAATTAGGATTCGTTGGACTTGCGGACAATTCGCCGCATGTGAAACCACGAATCCCCTATTGTCTGAATGTTTTTGTCAATAATATTTGAGGATTGGTAAAGGCCACGTCAATCAGGTCGATGTGTGAAGCGCGTATCGGATTTATGTCGATGCCTCCGCGTCGTGTATACCTGATTGCAATCATCAGTTGTTTGGGTTGAAAAGCCTCGAAAAAAGATTTGTAAAGCATTTCCGCCACGTCTTCGTGAAAGTGCTGCTCTTTTCTGAACGAAACCAAATAGGCAAGAACCGATTTCAAATCGACGACGTATTTTGTCTGCATTTTAAAAAACACATCTCCCCAGTCGGGTTGATTGGTCACGGAGCAGTTGGAACGCAGGACGTCTGTATGAAAAACATATTCATGCATGTTGTTCGAAAGTTCTCCGTACAGTAATTCGGGCGTTTCTTCAAATGTGTTTATTTTCATCGAATAAAGGTTGTCTTCTCCGATCAGGTCATAGAGATTCTTTTGATAAAATTCGGGAAAGGCCTGTTTTTCGTTTTCGTTGTTTGTGAAAAATGAAAGACTAACAGTTGTTTCCAACAGTTTTTCGAGGTCGGCTTCTATTATCCGGAGGATGTTTTTTCCGGCATTCACAATCGTACTGCCAATTCGTTCCATGTTGAACGAACTTAAATATAATTTTAACGATTTAGATTCGATAATATACTGGCTTTCCGCCGAATAAATCAGTTTCAGTATGCCGGAGACAGGCAGGCCGTTGTCGGTCATGAACGACAATTCGTAGCAGTTCCAGACGTCTACGCCCGTAAACGATAGCTTGGAAAGGTGTATTTGATATTTGATCCGGTGGTCCGAACGGGGGATACGATACAGTAGAGAAGCGTCATATTTACCGGGTGTTGGGGCGATTTTTCCCAAACTTGAGTTTTGTAAATTGAAATCAGGCATTTTTATGTTTTGGAAAAGTATTCAATTATATTCTTTCAGAGAGAACAGGAGATGAAAGACATGCTTTTCATCTCCTGTTTTTACGTTTTGAACGGGCGGGTTCTATTTTTTTATCGGGCGACATTCTGCGGCCAGCCATTCGCGTTCTTCCAATTCCAATCCTGGCGACAGGGTGTCATAGACGCGGGAATGGTAGCTATTCAGCCATTTTATTTCTTCGTCGCTCAACATTTCGGCGTCAATCAAATCTTGATTGATGGGGAACAGTGTCAGCGTTTCAAATTTGAGGAACTGTCCGAATTCGGTGACCTTATCTTCTACAACCAGCACCAGATTTTCGATTCTGATACCGTATTTTTCTGCCCTGTAGAGGCCCGGTTCGTTCGACAAAATCATCCCCGGTTGCAGTGTGGTTGAGTTTTCATCCATCCTGATACTTTGTGGGCCTTCGTGTACATTCAAAAAGTGTCCTACGCCGTGTCCCGTTCCGTGTCCATAGTTCAATCGGCGGTTCCACATCGGTTTACGTGCGAGGATGTCGATTTGCGAACCTCTTGTTCCGGCAGGGAATATTGCTTGGTCGATGGCGATATGTCCTTTCAGAACGAGTGTATAGTCTGTTTTTTGAGCGATGGTGGGAGTTCCCAGCGGAAATGTGCGTGTGATGTCTGTTGTTCCGTCGAGATATTGTGCACCCGAATCAATCAAAACGATATTTTCTTGCTTCAACGTGACATTTGATTCGGAGGTGGCGCTGTAATGGACAATGGCGCCGTGCGCTGCATAGCCAGCAATAGTGTTGAAGCTTTCGCCCACAAAGTTTTCTTCTTCGCTTCTGAAGCTTCTCAGTTTTTCTTCGATGGTGATTTCGGTCACTTTACCTGTTTTTACATTTTCTTCGAGCCATCTGAAAAAGCGCGTCAAAGCGACACCGTCTTTTATCATCGCCCTGCGGATGCCTTCTATTTCGACTTCGTTTTTAATGCTTTTCAGTTTGAAAACGGGCGACATAGTGTTTCGGATGGGACATACCATAGGGATTGTTTCAAAGAGCGACCGGTTCAGTTTGGCGCCGTCGACCAATACTGATTTTTCCTCGCCGATTTGTGCCAATGCTTTGTAAATATCTTCGTATGGCTCGTACGAGACGTTTTGGCTGTCGAGGTATTTTTTATTTTCTTCGCCGACTTTGTCGGGGTCGATAAACAATGTTGCTTTTTGCATGTCAACCAGCGCGTATGCTATCACCACAGGATTGAAACTGACGTCGTTTCCGCGTATGTTGAACAGCCATGCAATATCGTCCAAAGCCGACATGACGAATACATCCGCATGATTTTTTTTCATTTCGTCGCGAAGTATTGTCAGTTTTTCGATGGTCGATTTGCCCGAATATTTTATATCAAAAACGAAAAACGGCTTTTTGGGCAGTGCGGGTCTGTCTTTCCAGATGTTTTGTATCAAATCGATCGATACCAAGTCAATACGGCTCATGTCCAGTTTGGTTTTCATGGTGGTATAGGTGTCCAGCGAGAACATTTGCGGGTTGACTGCCACTTTTTCGCCGGCTTTGAGTTCCGACGCCAGCCATGAGACGATTTCGGGTGTTTGGGGAAGCCCCTGTTTCATCAATTCGATACCTGTTCCGTGCAATTGTTCTGCTCCTTGCAGGAAATAGCGGGAATCTGTCCACAAGCCGGCTTTATCCATTGTTATAGCAACAACGCCGGCCGAACCGTTGAATCCCGAAATCCACACACGTTCTTTCCAGTAATCGGCGATATATTCGCTTGCATGAGGATCGGTTCCCGGAATGACATAAGCCGAAACCCCATTTTTTTTCATTTCTGCGCGAAGCGCTTCCAAGCGTTCCTTTACTTTGTTCATAAAATTTAAATGTCTTTAATTGAAGTTGTGAGTTATCAGATGAATAACGGCTGAAACCGTTTTTAACGGAAGTAGCGTATGATTTTTACACATTAGGGTGAAATGGTTTTTTTCTTGCACAAAGGTAAAATTTTTATCTTGATTTTGAAAACGTGCTATGACACGCAGCTAAACAGATAATTGCACCAAACACGATACACACTTAAACATGGTATTTCACCAATCCTTGCATCGGGTTTTGAACGATGCGGTCGATCGAAAGGCCTAAGTCAACCGCAACTTTTTCCAATATATCCCTGTAATGATAGGCGGTGGAGCCGACAAAGCCTATTTTTTCACCCTCTAACGGATATTGCATCACATTGCGAATGAAAAAGGATTTGAACCCGCCGTACACAATGTCATACATTGCCTGATATTCGATATTCTCTTTCAGGAAAACCGATAATCCTGCCAAAAATCTATTTGGGAAGGGGTTCTTATACACTTTGTCCAAAATGAGCTGCGGCGTAAGATGAAATTTCTCTAAAAACTTACCCCTTAAACCGTCCGGCAACTGATTTTTTAAACAATCGGCAACCAACTGCCTGCCCAACACGGCGGCGCTACCCTCGTCCCCCAAAATAAATCCCAAAGGAGAGATGTTCGCCACGATTTTTTCGCCATCGTATAAACACGAATTAGAACCCGTTCCCAAAATGCACGCTATCCCCTGTCTTTTGTTGAAAAGCGAACGTGCGGCGGCCGTCAAATCACTCTCCACGTGTATGGATGCGTCGCTGAAATGAGCGTTGAAGGCATTTCGGAGCAGTTGTTTTTGTGCGGCGAAAGCGCATCCCGCGCCATAATAGTGGATTTCGTCTATCGGGAAATCGGTCAGTTTGGGCAGTAGATGAATGTTCAGTTGTCCGGCTATTTCGTCTTCGGACTGGAAAAAAGGATTGATACCTTCGGTGAATAGTTCTGTTTTTATGCCGACTCCGTCAACGATACACCAGTGTGTTTTTGTGGAGCCGCTATCTGCAATAAGAATCATTATAATGCTGTTTTCTAAACTCTTTGGAGTGAATTTTTATACAAAATAACACAAAAGGAATGAAGCTGCCAAAAAATTGAAAAAGTAGCGGCAAACAATTTCCGTAAATTGACCGATACTGTTATTTTGCTTACTTTTGGCTGAAAATTTACAAATACGCCATAATTGACATTTATTATGAGAACCGATTTAAGCTCTATGATTCAACTGAATAAGATTCCAAAAAGATACTATCGTCCCGATGATGTGATCGAATTGTCGCGTGTGACACGCAACGAAAGGATACCCGCCAAAATTTTTGTCTCGGAAAAAGATGGCTCAACATACATTGCAGGAGAAATAGCCGCGCTGATAAAAGAAAAAGCGCAAAAAAATGAAAACTGCGTCATCGGATTTACAAACGGAAAATCGACAACAGGCATCTACAATGAGTTGATAAGGATGTACAGAGAAGAAGGATTGAGTTTTAGAAACGTCGTCGCATTCAATCTATTTGAATATTATCCGCTGTCGAATAGCAATTTGGGCTGTTTGGCACAAATGAAAGAGGCGCTTTTTGATAAAGTCGATATACTGCCCGAAAACATCCACTCTTTAAGAGGCATGATGAAAGAATCGGAAATAATAGCCTCCTGCATTGCCTACGAGGAAAAAATAGCGTCGTTCGGCGGAATAGATTTCCAGATACTGGGCATAGGAAGATCGGGAAATATCGGATTCAACGAACCGGGGTTACGCTCCAACTCAACAACAAGGCTCGTATTGCTGGATAACGTGTCGAGAAAAGAAGCTTCTGATATGTTCGGCACTTATGACGCGGTTCCGATTAGCGCTATCACGATGGGAATAGGGACGATTCTGAAAGCGAAACGCATTGTGTTAGTGGCTTGGGGCGAACACAAAGCGAGTGTTATCAGAGATGCGATTGAAGAATCGTTTTCGGAACGTTATCCGGCATCTTCCCTGCAATTACATTCAAATTCGGAAGTGGTCATCAACCTTTCTGCGGCGGCCGACTTGACGCGAATAAGCCGTCCCTGGCTGGTCACCTCGTGCGATTGGGACGATAAATTGATACGAAGGGCAATCGTGTGGTTGTGTCAAAAGATAAATAAGCCGATATTGAAATTGACAAACAAAGATTACAACGAAAACGGCCTGAGCGAATTGCCGGCGCTTTATGGCTCTGCA
>JAIRTG010000049.1 GCA_031255055.1 Prevotellaceae bacterium | reverse complement strand
ATCACTAATCACTAATCACTATCTTCGGGGCGTTGCGGGGCAGCGCCCCGCAGAGGGGGTAGCGGAAGACGCCGTAGGCGGCTGAAGCGAGGGGGAGACTTCCCCCCCCCCTAAATTTTCTCTTTATCTCCTTTCAAGTAAGACCGCCGTTATTAGTGTTTAGTGTTTAGTGTTTAGTGCGGATTCGCTATGATTAAACACGAAACACTATTAAGGTTGAATCACTAATCACTAATCACTAAACACTAATCACTAAACACTGCCCTTTCGGTCGACAAACTGTATGAAATACAATATGCAATCAATCCTTATTGTATTGCATACAAAATATAAATTGTTGGAAATATGTTTCATAACATAATAAATGATGAACAATATTCGTATTTGAAAAATTACTTTTGCAAAGTTTAAAATATATTCTACCGAAAAATGCAGCATACCCGCCCCTATAACCCTTCCGTTTCCGTAGATTGCGTAGTGTTTGGTTTTGATGGAAAAGCGCTGAATGTGCTGTTGATCGAGCGCAATATCAAAGAAAATACAGGAAATTATAACGATAAAAAACTTCCGGGCAGCATCATCTACACGGACGAGACATTAGACAATGCCGCCTCGCGTGTGTTGACGGAACTGACAGGTCTGAAAAACATTCCGCTCAGCCAGTTTCGGAGTTTCGGCGACCCGAATCGTTCGAGTAACCCGCGCGACGTACTCTGGCTCGAACGGACAACGCATACAAAAATCACTCGGATTGTGACCGTAGCATACGTGGCGCTGATTAAGATCAATCGCAAAATCATACTCGAATCGGAAGACAGAACCGCCAACTGGTACGACGTGAAAGAAATCGAACAAATGACCCTCGCTTTCGACCATCGGCAAATCATCGCAAAAGGATTGGAACATATCATGCACTGGTTGAAATTGGAACCTCATCTGATGTTCAAACTGCTTCCTCGCAAGTTCACCCTTTCACAGTTTCGTCTGCTCTACGATGCGGTCAACCAAACCCAATCGGATGTACGCAATTTCCAAAAAAAAGTATTGCAATGGAAAAATTTGGCGCCCTTAGACGAATTCAAAACAGGAATGCCCCACCGGGCTGCCCGATTATATAAATACCACACCAACCCGAAATCCGCCCAAAAAGACACTTGAAATCCACGAATCGAAAAAATAAATACAACACAAAATAGCATGAACAACAACAAAACAAACGCAACTCATCCGCACCCTGTCGGAGAAAGAAATTCAGGGAATGTACCTCCTTCGGAAGATACGGGAGTATATCTGCTCGGTTACGATCTTGGCAGCTCGTCGGTAAAGGCAAGTCTGGTTGACGCCAAAACCTGCGGCGTATTGGCAAGCGATTTCTATCCCAAAAAAGAGATGCAAATAAAAGCCCTGAAAACCGGTTGGGCAGAACAAAATCCCGAAATGTGGTGGGAAAACCTCAAAATGGTAACCAAACACCTGATTGCCGAAGCGGGCATCAGTCCGAAAAACATCTCGGCAATCGGCATTTCGTACCAGATGCACGGCTTGGTGCCGGTTGACGAACGACTCAACGCAATACGCGATTCCATTATCTGGTGCGATAGCCGCGCCGTACCTTATGGCGAAAAGGCGTTTAACGACATTGGCCCGGAAAAATGCCTGTCGCATCTATTGAACTCTCCGGGCAACTTTACACTCTCAAAACTGGCGTGGGTAAAAGAACATGAACCCGAAAACTACGCGAAAATAAAATACTACATGCTGCCGGGCGATTATATCGCCGCACGAATGACGGGTAAAGCCTGCACCACCGTTTCCGGTTTATCGGAGGGAATCGCCTGGGATTTCAAAGAAAACGCTCCCGCTAAATTTTTGTACGACTACTTCGATTTCGATATGAATTTCATTCCCGAAATCGTTCCGACATTCGGCAATCAAGGATACATAACCGCCGAAACGGCAAAAGAACTCGGACTGGCAGCGGGCATCCCTGTTACCTACCGTGCCGGCGACCAGCCCAACAATGCGCTTTCGCTCAATGTGCTGCATCCGGGCGAAGTGGCCGCAACGGGTGGAACGTCGGGCGTCGTGTACGGCGTAAACAACGATGCAAAATTCGACTCGCTCTCGCGCGTAAACTCATTTGCACATGTCAACCATTGCGACGAAACAACGCGCGTCGGAGTACTGCTCTGCATCAATGGGACGGCCATTCTTAACACTTGGATAAAAAACAACGTCGCTCCCGAAGGTATCGGATATGCGGAAATGAACAAACTGGCCGCTACAATTCCCGTTGGCAGCGATGGCATAAGCATTGTTCCCTTCGGAAATGGCGCCGAACGTGTCTTGTGCAACGAAGCGCCCGACTGTTCCGTTCATGGAATTAACTTTCTCCGGCACGGAAAAGCCCATCTGATTCGCGCCGCACACGAAGGAATCGCATTCTCGTTCAAATACGGAATGGATCTTATGAACAGAATGGGTATCGAAACAAAAACAATCCGCGCAGGATATGCCAATCTGTTTTTAAGTCCGATTTTCCGCCGGACACTGTCCAATATCACCGGCGCAACCATCGAATTATACAACACCGATGGTTCCATTGGCGCCGCACGTGGGGCCGGCATCGGCGTTGGCGTCTACCGGAATGTGGAAGAAGCATTTTCAACACTGGCAAAAGTAACAACCGTCACTCCCGAAGAAAAAGAGACGGACGCAAGTCTGGAAGCATATAACAGATGGCTCAAACATATTTAAACAACAACTCCAAGCGCCGAAAGGCAACTTGGTATAATATAATATACACCAAAACATTTTATTTATTTTATCATTATGAAAACATATTTCCCAACAGTAGACAAAATTATCTTTGAAGGAAAAGAGAGTAAAAATCCTTTGGCATTCCGTTATTACAACCCCGAAAAAGTGGTTTACGGAAAGAAAATGAAAGATTGGTTTAAATTCTCAATGGCCTGGTGGCACACATTGTGCGCCGAAGGCGGCGATCCGTTCGGTGGCGGCACAAAAACATATCCTTGGGGCATCGGCGGTTCTGCGCTCGAAATCGCAAAACAGCGCATGGACGCGGGATTTGAATTTATGCAAAAAACAGGCATCGAATATTATTGCTTTCACGACATCGATTTAATCGACGAGGGCAATTCGATCGACGAATACGAAGCAAATTTGAAAGCGATTGTCGCCTACGCCAAACAAAAGCAAGCCGAAACAGGCATAAAACTTTTGTGGGGAACGGCCAA
>JAIRTG010000104.1 GCA_031255055.1 Prevotellaceae bacterium | reverse complement strand
GGCACCAACAAAGTAAAAAAAGGCGCGATCGGTTTACAGAGCGAAGGCGGCCCAATTCAATTCCGTAATCTGCAACTGACCCACTTATAATCGAAAACAGCATGGTAAAAGCATCTCTCCCCGCAGACGCCTACGGGTTCAATTCCTGTTGTCGTACTTCATCTACCCCTTTTACGGCATAAAGATCGGAAACAATTTCCTGCAACTCCCTGGCGGAATGAACTGAAAAATCAATCCTGCAATCGACGATCTCATCCACCGTCCGGGTTGCCAGGTCGTGGATAGACAGATTTAACTTCTCGGTAATACCGTCAATCAGATCACGAAGCAAATGATCACGATCGACGGCCTTTACATGAATACGCACGGGATAGAGGATCTCCGGGTCTTCTTTAAAATTCACGTCCACAATCGAATCGCCCTCCTGTGAAGCCAGCCTGATGGCCTCATTGCAGTTGCGTTTATGAATCGTGATCTTTTCGTTTCCGGTTTGAAATCCGGCCAACTCATCACCCGGCAACGGATGACAGCGCGGGCAGCGCCGGAAAGGAATCTTTTTCATCCCGCGCAACTGTGACTGGATGTTGCGCCGGGCCTTATCGGTCAGCGCGTAATCCAACCAGTCCGGTTTAGGGGAGACTTTTTCGTTCATACCGATTTCTACGCAGTCACCCCGGCGCAGTACGGTTTTTATGGAACAAAGTTTGCCATTGATGCGGGCATACTGGGCACACTCGCCGATCGAACTGTGGATTTCGTAAGCAAAGTCCAGCGCCGTCGCGCGCTGAGGCAGAATGACACCATGTCCTTTGGGAGTAAACACAAGAATATCGTCATTATAAAAGTGTGAAACGACGCTTTGGATATAACCGCTACCCTGGCTATGGTGTGCAATCTCCTGCAAAACGGAGCGGAACTTGGCGATCCAGTTCTCAATATTACTGTCCGTGCGTTCGGCCACGCATCCCAGCCGCGCATTGCGAACCGTCCGTTCCGATGAGATGTGTATCTCCTCCCATTCACCCTGTTCGTTCAATAACTTAACATGAAAACTCTGATAGCCGTTTTCCTTCGGCGCATCAAAATAATTCAACAAACTACCCGGCTTCTCTTTCCAAATATCCGTTAGCAGAGAATAGATTTCAAGCGATTTGTTTTTTTCGGAAACCGACGGATCATCCGGGAAAATAACCTTGATCATACGCTTGTTATCCAAGTGACGGAAATCCATTCCGGTCTTTTTCATTTTGAGCCACAAACTATAAGGCGTCCTGTATTTAACGTCCAACTGCGTAATGATCCCTTTAGCGAACAACCGGCGGCTGATCTTATCCGTAAACGAATTTAATCGTTTCCTACTTCCGGTTTTCTCCTTTGCCAGCAAATTCTCCAGCACAGCATATTCCTGAGGACACCTGTAGCGAAAACTCAAATTCTGCAATTCCGTTTTAATCTCATACAATCCGAGTCTGTTGGCCAAAGGTGCGTAAAAATAATCCGTTTCGCCGGCAATTTTCATCTGTTTATTGACGTGTAGACAGTCCAACGTACGCATATTATGGAGACGGTCGGCTAATTTCAGCAGAATAGCCCGTATATCGTACTGAACTGAATCCAACATCTGCTTAAAATTATCCAATTGTCTGGACATCTCATAATGCTCTTTCTTCTCTTTTGTCACGACGCGTACCAGAAAAGCGACATCATCGCCAAACCGTTTTCGAATATCCTCCACCGTATAAGGCGTATCCTCCACTACGTCATGCAGGAAAGCGGCCATAATCGGATTCGCGCCCAAGCGTAAATCTTCGCCGATGATACGGGCGACGGCGACCGGGTGTATGATATAAGGTTGTGTGCCGTTATCGCGCTTCTGTGGTTCGTGTGCCTTGCGGGCCAGTTGATAAGCCGCCTTAATCCGTTTCATATCTTCCGGCGTCATTCTGGGTTTTATCACCTTGTAAAGATGAGAAAGTTCCTTTCTGATAATTTTGTCAAAAGCATCCATAGCAGTAAAATTTTAAATAGATAGATACGGACCTGCCACCTTTTCAACCCTAAAACGCACTGTTTCACACATACCTCCTCTGTATACGCATAGAAATAAAATCGGCAAAGATTCAAAAAAACAAAATGTACGAATCCCGTTCCGTCTGTATACGCAAATCCGGAAACAAAAATACAGCCGCGCCTTCGAAAAAAAAAGCCTACAGATAGTTTTTTTAAACAGCAGAAAAAATTTACCCGGAAAAAACATCTCTTATCCGTCGCTTCCATCCGCCCCACCTACCAAAGTCAACCACCGGACATACCCTCATTTGAAAACGGCGCCGCCCGTAAACAAAAAAAATTTGCAAATAAAGAAAGAAACCTTACCTTTGTCCCGCTTTTTAAGCAAAGCGTTCTAAAGGAGAGATGGCAGAGTGGTCGATTGCAGCGGTCTTGAAAACCGCCGTACTGAGAGGTACCGGGGGTTCGAATCCCTCTCTCTCCGCAAATAAGGCTGATAATCAGCAAATTACAGAACTAACACCCAATTTCACATTTCAGGGTGTGAAATTGGGTGTTTTATTTTTATCCGATTATTCGAATTAATTCGATATTGCATACCTGGTGCATCGTTTGACCTTTCAGCGAAACCATTGTTCAGATAAAATTCCTTTTTACCTTTTGCGCAAAATAGTTGAATATCTCTAATGTCAGCGTCGAAACATTTGCTTATCAGCATATTTAGGATATTTTTACCTACACCTTGTCTTTGATAACAAGGATGTATTATCATTTCAGTGATAAAAGCATGTAAATACCCATCAGAAATAATTCGACCACATCCGATTAATTCATTTTGAGAATAAGCCGAGACCATATACCAGCTATTTTTTATGGCATTATGAAGTTGTTACTCCTGTTTCTTATTCTCTTTATCCCATTCGGTTGTTTGATAAAGTGTGAAAAAAGAGTCCATATCTGGTATTTCATCTCTATAATTTATTTCCATATTAACCTGAGTTTTGGATAAAAAAAGTTGAAAAAAAATTGTAAACAAGCTACATTTTTTGTATCTTTATGGCTGATCATCAAATAACTAATAACAAAAAATATAAGCGCACTTACAATGGACAAAATTATCGAAATTATCTGTATTGTCGATGATTTTTACAAGAATTTTCAATCGGAGATGCAAAAACTCCAAAAATTACCTGAATCCAGCAAAAAGCACAGGAAGCGTCCATGCGAGATGTCCAAAAGTGAAGTGTTTAATATCTTGTATTAATAATCATTACTATCTTTCTGACTGGTGATTTTATCATGCCAGAAATAATTTGTCATTTTTATAAACTCCTTTTTGCTGGTAATTTTCTGTTCTATTTTCTTTTTTGTTTTTCTATTGATTTTGCCTGTCAGCGTCAATTCGGCTCCGGCTTTTCTCATGTTTTCCAGTATTTCCGTCAACGGTTTATAGAAAAACGGATTGTTAAACAGAAACATTGCACCCGATCGGAAAATTGTCGTTATCAGTGGGATATGAGAATTATGCGCAATCGCTTTAAAGTGCATTTCCAGTGCTTTGAATTGCCTTTTCTCCTGAAAACCGCAAATAGAAAGTATAGCCATGGTCTGATTTTTCCTGTCAATCCGGCGGGGATGCCTCATTTTTTCCGTATCGCCGCTAATATACGGGTAAACTCTGCGAACCGAACGGTCAAAATAATTTTTCAGTATCGACGGCATACCGTCCACATACAAAGGAAGCGCATAAACAACCATATCCACTTGATTGACTTTTTCGAACAATTTGTAAAAGTCGTCTTTCTCGTCAAATACGCAACCATTTTCCCTTATCCAGCAATGCCAGCAACCCGTACAGGTTTTTATCCTTAACCCCGAAAGATATATTTCTTCCACGTTAGCGCCTGCTTCCCGCATACCTTCTGCAAATCGTACGGCAAACTGTTCAGTATATCCGTTGACGGAACGGGGAGAAGCATTTATAATAATCACTGATTTAAGGCGTTTCCAATTTTTTGCGGCATTTTTCTCAAAAGTGCTACAGGGGTCGTCTTTATCGCAGATGTTTACGCTGAAATCTCCTTTGGGGAGCGTCTTGAAGAATGAAATTTTCCCGCTGAACTTTAATCTTTTAGTAATCATGCCCCATATCGGATTCAATTTTCCGGACGACAAGTCAAGCCAGTGGAAAAAATGACATCGTAATGTTACTGTTGGATTTTCCGCTTCTCCCGTATAAAATTCCAGATGAATCTCATCTACCTTTATATAGCATATCCAATCGTGATTTCCATAAAAAAAATAAAATTGAATAATACCTTCTCCTTTTTCCCTGTGCGCCGGATATTGCGCGTCAAGAATTTCAATCATTAACTGCATCACTTCGTAAGGTGATTTTAATTTTTTCGGCGTCATTTGCTTTTTTATTTGAGAGTTATATTCACAGTCAAGTCTTTATTAAAGTCAAAAACACTTTCTTTGTAATCGGGTTTATTGGTTTTGTTGCTGAAACCGTATTTTTCTTTCGGGATGCCAAAGAAATTTTTATCTAGTTGTCCGTTTTTATTTATGTCCTGATAGACCGAAATCGCATATTTCCCTGTGGGTAAATCGGTGAATATTACGACCATCACAGTATCGGCGATTTGAACTTTTGCACCTTTGAAATAAATGTCGGGGAAATTGTGTTCGCTGTTGAACACGCCCACCATCAGATTGCCACTAACCGGATTAATGTTATGCACTCTGACTGTCAATTTTTGAGCATACAGTGAACCAATACCGGCAAAAACAAATATCAGCAATAATACCATACTTTTCTTCATCATCTTCATACCTATTTTATTTATTCGGAAATTATATTCATCAAAACTCCACCTTGTAATAAAGATTCGGAATCGTAATGGCAGACTTGTACATCACCGGTTCGTCGGCGTGATAATCGTAATAATATCCGCTAAACTCCCGATAGCCGTTGGCATTGAAGATTTTTAGCGCCACTTCGTGCGACAGCGATTTTTTATTTATCTTGTAACTGACCGTAAGATGACTGATAAACGCAGGCGAAAGTTGCGCCTCGTATGCCTGTGAATTATCGTAAATAACAGCCTGCGCCACTTTCGACGCCGCTTCGTCCACAGGAATATAACGGTCGCCGCCCTGAAACGAACAGCGAAGATTGACGCCCAAAACATTCTGTCTGTATTTGCCCAGCCGCCATTCCTTCCCGCCAAGGGCATTGATGAGGAAATTACGGTCGAGGCGGGTATTGCACCATACGCCGTCGCCGCCCCGATAGAGCGATTCGAACAGCGAAGCCGTTAACAGGTAGTAATACCCGTTGCGCAGATACCGTTCCAGCGTAAAGTCGATTCCGTAATTTTTGCCGGCACCATCGTTTACCAGCGGAAAGAGAACATAAAAATTCTGATAGTTAATCAACGAGAGAAGGCTGTCTTTCGCCACAGGAACATCGTAAAGATATTGATAATAAGGTTCAATTTTTAAGTGCAGATTTTCGGACACCAACCAGTCGTATGACAGCACAAAATGATGCGCTTTAGCAAACTTCAAATCCCTGTTAACCGATCGGTTGCTTGTTCGCGACGTTTCTTCGACAAAGTAATAATCAAGATTTTCCCGCCGGCTGTGCAATCCGTAAGCCACGCCGAACGAATGTCCCGCCGTTGCCTGCCATTTGACACCTGCCCGCGGTTCGACCGACCATTGACTTTTGAGCGCAAAATACGTCGAATGAATACCGACGTTGACGGTCATTTTTTCAGCAATCCGCACCGACGACTGGCTATATACGGACAGCATCATCGAATGTCCGTTGCTGTTGGCAAAATTGACCGTCGCCTGAGGCGGATATTCGTTTATATCGCGGCTGGCGCTGTAATTCACATCGTAAAACAGTCCAGTAACATTGATTCCCGTGCGGCTGAGATGTGTTGCGCCGAACTTTTTATTCAGGTAAGTATTGAAGATCACGTTCGTATTGGAGCCTTTCATGTCGGTAACGCGAAATGCCGTCCCGTCTGTATATTTTTGTTCCAGGATGAATCGGTTACGGGTATAACTCGTCGCCAGCGAACTTTTGAGATACGTGTTGTGGTCGATGAAGATTTTATGACCGATGCCGCCCGTCGCCTTGGTTTGCCGGTAATCGCCCATACCTTCAAACCGACTGTTGTGCCAGTCTGCCGTATCTTTCGGCGGCGATTGCAGGAAATGGTCGATAATGCCGATGCCCCACACCGAAAATATCCCTGCGCGACGGGTGGGAAAATTGAACTTGAACGAAACGTCCTGATAGCGCATTCCCGCTGCATCCTCCAGCAATCCCGGAAAAAGGTCGTTGGCAAGCGCCATCGACGAATAGCGATAATTGAACAGGTACGAAGCCTGTCCGTCTTTCCGGAAAGGTCCTTCCGAAGCAAACTCAACTCCAAGCGTACCGATTTGCGCCGTATGTTCATAGTTTTGACTGTTTCCGCTGCGCAATTGCATGTCGAAGACACCCGACAGCGCATTACCGTACTCTGCCGGAAACGCCCCGGTGAAAAAGTCGGAATTGCCCAGCACCTGCGAACTCAAAGCAGTAAGTATGCCTCCGCCCACGCCTGTGATGTCGGTGAAATGCGAGGGATTGGGGATTTCCACTCCTTCTATCCGCCATTGCAGCGACTGAGGCGAGTTACCACGAATGGCAATGCCGTTACTGTTCATGCTTCCCGCAACGCCGGCAAAGGCAGTGACCAGACGGGCAGGGTCGTCAAAACCACCGGCATAGCGGCTCGCTTCTTCCACGCTCAGCATACGTGCGCCGATAGTCGCCATCCGGTTCAACGACTCTTCCTTGTTGGTCTTCGGACGGACGACAATTTCATCTAATTCGTTGACCTGCTCCTTCAACGAAATTTCGAGAAAAGTTTCCTTAGCCGGCGACACCGCTATCTCCCTGAAAACGGCAGGTTCATAACCCATTGACGATGCCTGAACGGCATAACGCCCCACCGGAAGGTTGTCTAAACGGAAATTCCCGTTATTGTCGGCAACTGTTCCAATTACAGTACCGGAATCCAAAATGACCACCGTTGCGGATGGTAAGGTTTGTCCCGAAGCCACGTCGGTAACAACACCGCGAATCACACCCGCCGGTTGGCGTTCCTGTGCCGATAACTGTACAGCTATGAGACCGGTAAATAAACCGGTGAATAAACGGATGAATTTAATTTTTGCGCTCATAATTTAGAATATTACATTTATATTTATCTCTTTCCACCGCTGCAAGACCGCCTGATAGCGGTTTGGGTATCTGACGACGAACGGTTTTATCACCACATGTAAAGCGACAAAATTAATGAGTCTGTCCAACAAACATTTCCGCTTCCTGCGATTTATCCTGTCATGAAATTTTCCGGCTTTCCGGTTTATCTGCCTCAACACTTTTATTTGCTCAAGCGGATTGCTGTTATGCGGCAGTTTAAGCACATATTTTCCGGCAGGAATCCCACCCGCATAACGAAACATGGTATTCAACATACCGGTTACACTCGCTCCACCCGCAATTTCGAAGGTAGTAACGGCAAACATGTATTTACCTTTCAACGCCTGTTCCACCACAATATGTCCCCGGTCTATGTAGTTTTTAAGCAGTCCCGAAACATTGCTGACGTAGGTAGGAGAACCGATGATTACACCGTCCGATGCAGCTATTGTCCGGTTGATGTCTTCGGCACGGTCGTCGATATGGCAAACGCCTGTCCGGTAGCAGCGTTCACAGCCGACGCAGGGTTGCAGCCCGTAATCGGTCAACTCAACATAATGCACTTCGACATTGCCTTTTTCTTCCAGACAGTTTCCGAACGTTTTCAGAATCCGTCCTGTTGCCCCGTTTTTTCGGGGACTTCCGTTGATAATCGTTATCTTCATCATTGTTTATTTATACAGTTTTTGATTTAGCCAAATGGCTAAATCGGAGTCAAAAAAAAATTATGTTCTTATACTGTTTATTATCATACTAGCAGCATGTTCTATTCTTTGCTCTATCATTTGATTGAATGAATCTTCACCTTCGTATATCAATTCCGCCAGACATTTTTTAGCAATGAACGGGAATAAAGACATGGAAAGGATGTCGGTACACAAATCCTTAGGATTGACTTTTTTAATCAATCCTCGTTGGTAAGCCTGTTCAATTTCCATATAAAAACCATCAAAAAGGCGCATCACATGATTTTGTGCCTTGTGTTTTTTGAGGACAGGCATCATCAAATGAAAATTAACGGCAAGTTCGTTCATTACAAATCCCGGTAATTGCGGGTATCGTTGCGCTGTCCGGACATATTCCGTTACCATCAGCCTTATTTTGTCAAAAACATCTGCATCGGAAGTCAGCGCCACGCTCAGTTGCCGGAAAAGTGTCGCAAAAGCTTCGTTAAATACAATTTCAAATATTTTATCCTTCGTCTTGAAATAATAATGCAGCAAAGCGTAGTTGACGCCCGCTTTTTTGGCTATGCTACGCATACTTGTCCCGTTATACCCCTTCTCGTAAAAAATCTGACGAGCTGCTTCAATTATCTTATTTTCAATACCTTGTTCCAAACTATTCAAAATTTGCCACTTTTGGCCATTTGGCTAAAAGCGTTGTAAAGATATGCAATTAAAATAAGAACACAAAATAATTTTGAGAACTTCAGCGATTCAGGGAGTAAAAAATTAACCCAACTTTCCGGCAGTTTTCGCAAAATACGTACTAATCAATTGTTTGCGATTTTATGCGATTAAGTTTGGGTACTACAGATTTTTTTTCGTTTATATGGATGTGATTTGTACCT
>JAIRTG010000089.1 GCA_031255055.1 Prevotellaceae bacterium | reverse complement strand
TGATGAAAAGCTCATCAAAATGAATGAGCCGGAATTACTGATGCGCAAACTGCGCAGTATGGAAAAAAACATGGCAAAACTCCAGGAACAAATCGATTCTTTATCTAACGAAAATTTGCAATATTCAGGGTAGTTATATGAAAGTGTTTAGTGTTTAGTGTTTAATCATAGCGAATCCGCACTAATCACTAATTTGTTTTCAAGTCGGCGATTTTCACAGACATACCGTCTCTGAGCTGCATCACGCCGGTAGTAATGAGCGTGTCGCCATAGTCCACCCCTTGCAGAATCTGTACATGCGATTGGTTGCGGATGCCTTTTCTGATTTCCGTCTGCCATGCGGCGCCGTCGCGGTAGATATATACAATGTCGCGTCCCATTTCGGCCAGTACGGCGATGCTGGGGGCGATGAGCGAATTTTTGAAATCGTCTAATTGTACCTCTACATTGGCCGAATGTCCGGGACGCATTTCATTGTTCGTATTGGGGTAGAGGGCTCTTGCTTTCAGGGTGAGCGTCTGCTGATCCAGACGCGATTCGACGGCATAGATTTCGGCATTGTAGACGTTAATCAGATCGTCTCCGACGGTGAACTTCAGATTCATGCCGGGACGGATGCTGTTTGCCTGACTCTCGTTTACCGAAAATTCGATTTTTAAGGGGGAGATTTTTGTCAACCGGGTGACGATCGAACTGGGCGAGACGTATGCGCCTTCGCTCACTTGTCGCAGTCCGATCAGTCCGTCAAACGGCGCCCGCAACTCTGTCTGCTCTATGCGGGCTTTGACAAGGGAAATGTCGGCATAAAGTTTTTCCAGTTCGGTGTTTACGCTTTCAAAAGATTCTTTGCTGACGGCGTCTTTTTCGAGCAGCAATTTCTGACGGTTGACGCGGTCTTGGGCGAGCGGAAGTTGTGCTTTTAGTTTTTCAAGCTCGGCCTGAAGCGGTTTGTCGTTTATCTTGGCCAGCAATGTCCCCCGTTTGACAAAACGTCCTTCCTGCAAATAGATGTTGGTGATTTTTCCCGATGTCTCGAATGACAGGTCTACTTCTTCGTCGGGTATCAGCAGGCCTTTTGTCCGGAAATAGTCTTGCAGGGATGAGTGTTTTATCACTTCGGCATTGACGGTCAGTGTCCGCCGACTACCGGCTGTGTTTGTTCTCGATGCACCGGGGGAGCTTTCGTTGGTGTCTTTTCCTGCGAAAAGGTTGCGGCTGATGACGGGATATAATGCTATTCCTGCAATCAGTAGTCCGATGGCGACGAATAGGATTGTTTTTGTTTTCTTTGACATGGTTGGGTCTATTTATCGGAATGAAAAACGGGTGTTTATAATGCTTTTGTTGTTTTGTATCTACAGGTTGTTTTGCCTCTGGAAATGTTGATCAGTTTTGATTTGATCAGTTGTCTGCGCAGTGGAGAGATTTTGTCGGTGAACAGATTGCCTTCCAAATGGTCGTATTCGTGCTGAATCACACGTGCTTTTTGTCCGCTAAATTCGTCGGTGTGTTTGTTGAAATCGGCGTCGAAGTAGCTGATTTTGATTTTTTGGGGACGCATCACGTTTTCGTAGACTCCGGGGATGCTCAGGCAGCCTTCTTCCATCATGATTTCGGTTTTGCTTTGTTCGATGATTCGGGGGTTGATCATCGTTATTTTAAATTCGCCGAGTTCGGGATTGTCTTCCTTGAAGGGCGACAGGTCGATGACCAGCAGGCGGATGGGAAGGCCGATTTGAGGCGCTGCCAATCCGATTCCATCGGCGTTGTACATGGTTTGGTACATGTTGTTGATCAGTGTTTTCAAGCCCGGATAGTCGGCATCGATGTTGCTCGCTTGTTTTCTTAATATGGCGTTTCCGTATGTATAGACAGGTAAAATCATTGTGTGAACGATAAACGGTGTTTTTTATGCTCGGGGGAGCTTTGGGTTATTATTTTTTTGTTCCAAATAGGTTTGCAGGATGATGGTTGCGCTGATTTTGTCGACCAGCGCTTTGTTTTGACGGTCTTTTTTTTTCAGTCCTCCGTCGATCATTGCTTTGTGTGCAAGTACGGAGGTGAAGCGTTCGTCGATGAATTCTATTTTCATTTCGGGGATTTTTTTTTGCAGTTTGTCCACAAACGGGCGGATATATTGCATTGTTTCGGCGTCCTTCCCGTTCATTTGTTTCGGAAGTCCGACAATGATTTTGTCTACAATTTCTTTTTCAACATATTGTTGCAGAAAGTCGAAAACGGTATCGGGGGAGACTGTTTCGAGTCCGTTTGCAATTAGCTGCAAAGGATCGGTGACTGCGATTCCGATACGCTTTTTTCCGTAATCAATGGCTAAAATCCTACCCATAGTCTCATCTAAATAAGTTGCAAAGGTACGTAATTGGGGTGATTTGTTTTTAACGTGATAACTTTGAAACAAATTAAATGTTTTTCCGTTTTAAGGGGAAAAATATTATGATTTTATGAAAAAAATTACCATTATTCAATTTTTATTGGTTTTCATTAGCGTATCCGTTCATTCGCAGCTTTCGGTTAAGAATTATGTGTTTGCGGTTCGGGATACGGTTACGCTCGGTTTGGATTTGTATACGTTGGCCGATGCGGGCGAAAAAAATCCGGTGATTGTGTTTGTTTTCGGCGGCGGCTTTATTACGGGGTCGAAAAGTGACGAACAGAATGTGAATTACTGCAAGAGTTTGGCCGAACGGGGATTTACCGTCGCCGCGATAGACTACCGGCTGGCTCTGAAAGGTGTGAAGGGTGGTGTCTTCGCATTGATAAAGCCGTTGGAATACGCGATTGGGGTGGCTGTCGAAGATTTGTACAGCGCGGTGCATTTCCTTCTGCAACATGCCGACGAACTCGGGATAGATACGGATCGGGTGATCTTGAATGGTTCGAGCGCCGGCGCGATCACGGTTTTGCAGGCGGATTATGAATTGTGTAACGGAACCGAAACGGTAAAGGCGTTGCCTCCCGATTTCAGGTTTGCCGGCGTGATTGCGTTTGCCGGAGCGATATTCAGCCGGGAAGGAAAGGTGACATATAAGCGTCCTCCGGCACCTACTTTCCTGTTCCACGGAATGAAAGATAAATTGGTGTTCTATGACAAAATGCAGATTTTTAGACTCGGTTTTTTCGGCTCGAACGCCATCGTCAAACGTTTTGAAAAGTTTGATTACCCTTATTGTATTTACCGCTACCGAGATATGGGGCACGATATTGCAAGCTACCCGATGACGCGCAATCTTGATGATATTGTGTGGTTTATAGATCGATATGTCGGTGAAAAGGCGCCTCTGAGAATGGATGCAACTATAAAAGATGAAAACTTGACGCCAATGGATATAGGCGGTTTCACTCCTGCCGATTTGTATAAATAAAAAAATGAAAAAAAGAATTTAAAACTTGTTCAAACATCAATTTCTTTTCATCTTTGCACATCGTAAATACTAAATAGAAGAGAAAATGAAAAAAGCAATTTTTTTATGTAAGGTTTTATCTCTGACAACGATTCTGATGTTGTCTTGTAAGTCACAGCAAGCGGTAACCGAAATACCTAAAGGAGCTAATATTCCGGCTACAACCGCAAATGATCAGGCTGTTCAACCGATAACATATCAATCGGTAACGCATCAACCCCAAACGTATCCAACGGATATTCCACCGGTGACCTATCAGCCCGAGACATATCAAACAACTACGCCACCGGTAACCTATCAGCCCGAGACATATCAAACGGCTACGCCGCCGGTAACCTATCAGCCCGAGACATATCAAACGGCTACGCCGCCGGTAACCTATCAGCCCGAGACGTATCAAACGGCTAAGCCGCCGGTAACCTATCAGCCCGAGACGTATCAAACGGCTACGCCGCCGGTAACCTATCAGCCCGAGACGTATCAAACGGCTACGCCGCCGACAGCGTATCAATCGGTAACAAATCAGATGCAGCCTGAAAACAATAGTGTAAAGACAGGTGAGAGTGTTTCTTTTGGGACTGTTCCGCGCAACGAAAAGTTTGCGATGGCCGAGGGGGAAAAAAATCTAACCGCTTTCGGCAAGAAATATCATGTGGTTGTCGGCAGTTTTAGAAATCAGGATAACGCCAGAGGATTACAACGGACATTGAACGCACAAGGAAATGATGCTTTAATTGTTGTGAACGAACAGGGCATGTTCAGGGTGCTGATCGCTTCGTTTAACGAACATATCGAGGCGGACAGGAAAATCGACCGGATAAAGTACGAGTTTCCCGATGCGTGGGTATTGATACAACGATTTTAAGAAGTTTCTTCGGATAAGAAAGCGGCTGCCTCATAAAAGATGCAGCCGCTTTTTTGTGTACACGGAAGTCGGCGGTTCTGTTTCCCTTTTACTTTCATAGAGCGCCGCGCAGGACTGTCGTGTCTGTTGCCGGATGGTCAGACCGTTTTGAGGTAGTCCGAAACGTTTGTTTCTATCCGGCTTGCGATGTTTTCGATATTCGCTCGCTCAAACCGCTCGCCCGTGATGTTTTCAAATAATTCGATGTAGCGATCGCTGATGCTGTTTACAATCTCTTCGGTCATTTCGGGAACTTTTTGCCCTTCTTTTCCCTGAAATCCGTTTTCCATCAGCCATTCCCGTACAAATTCTTTTGAAAGCTGTTTCTGGGCTTCGCCTTTATCAAAACGCTCTTGATAGCCGTCGATATAAAAGTAACGCGAGGAGTCGGGCGTGTGAATCTCGTCAATCAGGTAAATTTTACCGTCGCGTTTGCCAAATTCGTATTTGGTGTCAACCAAAATCAGACCGCGTTGTGCCGCAATTTTCGTCCCGCGTTGAAATAATGCCAGGGCATGTTTTTCCAGTATTTCGTAGTCTTCTTTCGATACCAGACCTTTTTCCAGAATTTCTCCTTTTGAAATATCTTCATCGTGCAGCCCCATTTCGGCTTTCGTGGTCGGCGTGATAATGGGCGTCTCAAACGGCTGATTTTCGCGCATGCCGTCGGGAATTTTCACCCCGCATATTTCGCGAACACCGCTTTTGTATGCACGCCAGGCGCTTCCGCAAAGATAGGCGCGTACAATCATTTCTACAGGAAAGCCTTCGCAACGCAGTCCGACCGTCACCATCGGGTCGGGACCGGCGAGCTTCCAGTTCGGCACAATGTCCGACGTCGCATCCAGAAATTTTGCGGCAATCTGATTCAGCATCTGTCCCTTGTAGGGTATGCCTTCCGGCAAAACGACGTCAAAGGCCGAAATGCGGTCTGTCGCCACCATGACCAGTAAGTCGTTTTTTACGGTGTATACGTCGCGTACTTTGCCGTTATACACTTTTGTCTGTCCTTCAAAATGAAAATCGGTTTTTGTTAATGATCTGCTCATGATATATCAGTTTTTGTTATTTGTTTTTCCAAAATAATCTTTCCGTATAATTAAATCGGATATCTCCCATGCCGCTATCTTATGCGCAATCTCGTCCTGTGTGCAGTTTTCCGTGTCTCCAACTGCGTTCAAATTTTTATCAACGGCAAAAACGGGAGGCTTTTCCGAAAAGATGTCGGTTCCCATACCCGGCCAGTAATCTTCCGAAACACCCATAATATCCAAAAGGCTCGGATAAATATCTATCTGTCCTATTACCTGATTTTCCTTTTGGTTGAATGTCCGTTCCGAATTGACGATGTAGAGAGGAACGAATCCCGCAAAGTCATTTTTCAATTCATATTCCGTCAACAGTTCCCGGTCGTTTCTTACTTCGTCCAATTGCGGGCTGTAATGATCACCAACAATCACTATTATGGAATTGTCATATAGAGAGGTGGCTTTCAGACATTCAAAAAAATCCTTTATGGCGGCATCAACATATTCTATTGACTTGATATAATTCCTGACATTTTCCGAAAAGTGCGCAGGAAACGCCAAATCGCTTGTGTAACCGGCAAAATCAATTGCATCATGACTGCTCAGGGTAATTATCTGCGTATAAAAAGATTTCTCTTTCTTTTCGTTTAAGAGGTGGCATACCTGACGAAAAACACTTTTGTCGGAAATGCCGTAACCGATAATTTCGTCGGAAACCAGATTTTCTTGTGAGATTAAATCGTCAATATGATAGGCGTAATTCATCGTTTGCTGGTTCCAGGAATGTGCTTCATTGCCCATGATGGTGGATGAAGAGTAATCTTTCCGTTTCAAACAACGGGCAATGGACGGATAATACTGTTTGCTGTATAAACCCGCAACCGTGTTATTGAATACCGGCAATAATCCTGTATTGAGCATAAGTTGTGCGTCGCTCGACCGCCCGTGACTCACCTGTGTGAGTACATTCGGAATAAAAATGACATGTTCTTCTTCCGATAGTTTTTTCAGAAAAGGAGCAGCGCTCCCATTGTCGAAGTTTACCGCCCACGTGTCCAAAGACTCAACAAGAATTATAATTAAATTCTTGCCGCCTTCGACCGTTCCATTCGCAACGATTTTATGTTTTGAAATGTAACTGTCGATTAAAGCAAGTTCCGATTCCGTCAAAGGCTTATTGTCTGCTAAAAGATGACTTCCGATTTGATATGTCCAAACGGTTAAAAGTCCGTAGACCGAAGCGAATTTAGCCTGATTGTAATGTTTTAATCCCTCAGTGACGGGTATCCCTTTCTGTTCGGAAACAACCGCTCCGGCTAAAAATGTAACGAATGAAAATAAAAGCAGACTCGCAGAAGTAATGAGACGGCTTTTTCTCGAAGTTTCCCTTATCTTTTTTCTGAATAAAAAAAGATACAGTATGAGAAGAATCAAGGTATTAAGAAAGTAAATAAAATCCGAAAACCTGAAATAGGAAAGCAGCGCTCCGGCCATGTCTTTCAAATTTCCAAACTCAAAAAGAGAGAAAAAGGGGATGATATTTTTATAAAAACGGTAATAAACAGTGTTGGACAGCAGTAGTGTATCAATCAACACAAAATATATCAATATAAAAACACCTCTTTTCTTTTGAAAGAAAAAATAAGGAAGTAAAAAAATCAGACAGTTTATAAATGTATAAAAGACAGGACTCCCGGCTTCACCAGGCAGTGGGAGCGGATTGTTTATCTTACTGTAAAAGGTAACGAGATTTGCATATAAGGCAATTACCATACCTGCAAAAAAGAGGATATTAAAGCGGTATTTGAGAATGGTTTCTTTCATTTTACGTTTTTAGATTTTTTTTCGTACGCTTCTACAATCCGCTGTACTAACTTATGGCGTACAATGTCGTTTTTATCAAATTCGATTTTCGCAATGCCTTTGATACCTTTCAGGGTCTCCAGAGCGTCAATCAGACCCGATTTCTGTGAAAGCGGCAAATCAATCTGTGTAATGTCGCCGGTAACAATCATTTTCGTATTCAAACCCATCCGTGTCAAGAACATTTTTATTTGCGGTGCGGTCGTGTTCTGCGCCTCGTCGAGAATAACAACCGCATCGCTCAAAGTCCGCCCGCGCATAAATGCCAAAGGCGCAATTTGCACTATTCCGTTTTCGAGGTATTCTTTCAGTTTAAGCGGCGTAATCATGTCCTGCAAAGCATCGTACAACGGTTGCAGGTACGGGTCGATTTTTTCTTTCATATCGCCGGGAAGAAATCCGAGTTTCTCCCCCGCCTCCACCGCCGGACGACTGAGGATGATTTTTTTTATTTCTTTGTTTTTCAGCGAACGAACCGCCAAAGCAATCGCCGTATAGGTTTTTCCGGAACCGGCAGGGCCAATAGCGAACAACAAATCGTTGGTCTCAAAATCTTTGACCAACTTCCGCTGATTCGCAGTGCGTGCCATGACGGACTTGCCATTGACGCCATGCAAAATCAAATGGTCGAATTTCATATTGTCGGGTTGACGGCCTTTTTTGATAATTTCGATAATATTTTCTTCGGATAAGCGGTTATTATCCAATACATATTTTTCTAATTTTTCAATGGAAGCCGTCAGTCTGTTGATATTTTCGCTGTCGCCGGAAATTTTGACAAGATGTCCTCTTGCTATGATTTTGACATTCGGATGTAAATCTTTTATCAGTTGAATATTTTTATTGTTCACTCCGTAAAAGATGGTGGTATCGGTGTGTTCGGAAAGATTGAAAACAGCTTCTCCAACCCCTTCTAACGAGGAATTGGAGAGAGCGTTATTTGTTTTATTCGTCATTATCTGTTTTTATTTCCCTTCCCTGCGCGAGCGTTGCCGTCGGGAAGGGCTATCGGATTAATACGCAAACAAGGGGTATTTTTCCATCGTTTTGTTTACGCGCTCTCTAACCGAAGCAATAACGGCATCGTTATCGACATTCGAGAGAACGGTTTCAATCAATTCGGCTATATTTTCCATCAAATCTTCTTTTGCACCGCGTGTGGTGATAGCGGGAGTTCCCAAGCGGATGCCCGAAGTCTGAAATGCCGAACGACTATCGAACGGAACCATATTTTTATTCACCGTAATGTCGGCTTTCACCAGCGTATTTTCGGCGACCTTACCCGTCAAATCCGGATATTTTGAACGCAAATCAACCAGCATCAGGTGATTGTCCGTTCCGCCCGACACGATATTGAATCCTCTTTTCATCAAGGCATCTGCCAGCGCGGCCGCGTTTTTCTTCACCTGCATCTGATATGCTTTATATTCGGGCTGCAAACATTCGAAGAACGAAACGGCTTTCGCAGCGATGACGTGTTCCAACGGCCCGCCCTGAACGCCCGGGAAAACGGCGGAATCCAACAGCGCCGACATCTTTTTTACTTCGCCTTTCGGAGTTATTTTTCCCCAAGGGTTCGGAAAATCTTCGCCCATCAAAATAACGCCTCCGCGAGGTCCGCGCAAGGTTTTATGCGTCGTAGAAGTAACAATATGTGCATATTTCACCGGATTTTCCAATAATCCGGCAGCGATTAATCCCGCCGGATGCGCCATATCAACCATAAAAATCGCGCCGATTTTATCCGCGATTTCGCGCATACGTTTGTAATCCCATTCGCGGCAATAGGCCGATCCGCCGCCTATCATCAATTTCGGGCGTTCGCGAAGTGCAACTTCCTCCATTTGTTCGTAATCGACATAGCCTGTATCCTGCCGCACATTGTATTCCAACGCTTTGTACAAAATACCGGAACTATTGACCGGTGAACCGTGCGACAAGTGTCCGCCGTGTGCCAGATTCAATCCTAAGAATTTATCGCCCGGATTCAGGCAGGCCAAAAACACAGCCATATTTGCCTGTGCCCCCGAATGTGGCTGCACATTTACCCATACGGCGCCAAAAATTTCTTTCAACCGGTCGACGGCCAACTGTTCGCTTTGGTCAACGACTTCGCAACCTCCGTAATAACGTTTGGTCGGATAGCCTTCGGCGTATTTATTAGTTAAAACCGAACCCATTGCTTCCATCACTTGTTCGCTTACAAAGTTTTCGGATGCAATAAGCTCTATTCCTTTCATTTGGCGTTGTTTTTCGCGCGAGATAATGTCAAAAATTGCTTG
>JAIRTG010000081.1 GCA_031255055.1 Prevotellaceae bacterium | reverse complement strand
GTGCGGATCGATGCATCGCCTTAGTGCGGATCGATACACTGTCTCTCACCCCGAGCTGCGGCTATTTGTCCGAACTGTGATTCTTGTGATTCGGATTGATTTATGTGATGGAGATCCCTACGCGAATATCCGCAGCGCTGAACGCGAATATCCGCGGTGTGACAACGGGCGTTATCGAGGCGCGATCCTTAGAAGGGTCTGAAAATCGGGACGGGGCGTTGCGGGGCAGAGCCCCGCAGAGGGGGTAGCGGAAGACCGCCGCAGGCGGGCTGAAGCGAGGGGGAGACTTCCCCCACCTAAATTTCTTTCTCTTTCTCGTTCTTCAAGGAAGACAGCGCAGCGGACTGTAGCGAGGGAAAGTCTTCCCCTTCCTAAATTTTCTTTTTCTTTCTCATTCTTCAAGGAAGACAGCGCAGCGGACTGTAGCGAGGGAAAGTCTGCCCCTTCCTCCTTCTCTTTATCTCCTTTTTGAAGACCACCGAAGGCGAACAATTAATCACGAAAGAGGAAAGAGGAAGGGAAAGGGGGAGAACTATTTTTTCTTTCGTTCGTAGTAGACGAACGAATAGTCATAAGCGTTTTTTTCATCAGCTTTGTGGTCTTCTCTGCTTATTTCTTCCCATTCGTCCAAATTGAATTTGGGGAAATAGGCGTCGGCCGCAAATTCGGCATGTACCCACGTGATGTACATCGAATCTGCTTTGTTGATGCATTGACGGTAGATGGTGGCGCCACCGATGATGAAAATCCGATCTTCGTTGTCGGAAAGGTGACAGGCGTCTTCGATGGAGTTTGATTCAAAGTAACCTTCCGTCACTCCGTCGGAAATAAGCGAGGTCAGCACAATGTTTTTCCTGTTGGGAAGCGGGCCGTTGGGAAAACTTTCAAAGGTGCGCTTTCCCATCACAATGCAGTGTCCTGTTGTTAATTCTTTGAAATACTTCAAGTCGGCCGGCAAGTGCCAAAGCAGTTTGTTCGACTTCCCAATGGCATAGTTATCGGCAACTGCCGCAATGATTGTTATTTTGGACATACTATCTCCGATTAATTTATATTTATTCACTTTTATTTCGAGGTACAAATCTAAACCAAAAAAAATGGGGAGGCAAGTTTTTTAATCTTTTTTTTGCACATGAGGGCTATTTTTGTGTAATATCAAACGGCAACCGTTGCTTTGATATGGGGATGGGGATGGTAGTTTTTTAGACTGAAGTCTGAAAAACGGAAAGAAAATAGGTCTTTTATGTCCGGATTGAGTTCCATTGAGGGAAGCGGTCGAGGCTCGCGGGTGAGTTGTAGTCCGACCTGTTCCAGGTGGTTGGTGTAGATGTGGGCGTCGCCAAAGGTGTGTATGAAGTCGCCGGCCTTGAGTCCGCAGACCTGCGCCGTCATTTGTAGCAGCAGCGCGTAGGAGGCGATGTTGAAGGGGACGCCTAAAAAAATGTCGGCACTGCGCTGGTATAGTTGCAGACTCAATTTCCCGTCCGCTACGTAGAACTGGAAAAATGCGTGACAGGGCGGAAGTTGCATGTTGGGAATGTCGGCTACATTCCACGCACTGACGAGGATGCGCCTTGAATCGGGATTGCTTTTTATGGTGTTGATGACTTCGGTCATCTGGTCGATGTGCCCGCCGTTGTAGTCGGGCCACGAGCGCCATTGGTAACCGTAAATGGGTCCCAAGTCGCCGTTCTCGTCCGCCCATTCGTTCCATATTCTGACGCCGTTATCTTGCAGATAGCCGACGTTTGTGTCGCCGTTGAGAAACCACAGCAGTTCGTGAATAATTGATTTCAGGTGCAGTTTTTTTGTCGTCAGACAGGGAAAGCCTTCCTGCATGTCGAACCGCATCTGATGTCCGAAAATGCTTATTGTTCCTGTCCCTGTCCGGTCTTCTTTTTTTACCCCTTGGTCTAATACTCGCTGTAGCAAATTCAAATACTGTTTCATTTTTTAAACATGTGTAGTCTTTAAAGGAGATCAGTAAAGGTTGTAGGTTGTTCTCAGTACCCTGAACTCGGTGCGACGGTTTATCTGGTTGACGATTTCCTGTTCTTCGGGCGTCAGTTTCAATACAAATTCTTCGGTCAGCAGGTCATTTTCTTTTAAAAATTTGTGTTCGCGTGCCGTGCGTACATCGACTGTGAACGGTTGTTCTTCGCCGTATCCGACGGCTGTCAGACGGTCTTTTGCAATGCCTGCCGCAATCAAGTAGTCTACAACCGACTGCGCCCGCTTTTCCGACAGGTCTTTGTTGAACGCATTGTTGCCGACGTAGTCTGTATGCGCTCCTATTTCGATTGTGATGTTCGGGTTGTCGTTCAGCAGCTTGATCAGTTCCTGGAGTCCGGCTTCCGAATCGGCTCTCAAGGTCCATTTGCCGAAGTCGTAGAAGATATTGTCCATCTGAACAGGGCGTCCAACGGGGGAGAGTTGAAAGTCTATCGTGAAAATTTTGCTGTCTGTCAAATGATGCGTTTCCAGTTTTCCCGACCGGTTTAAGTAGCCTCTGGCCGATGCCAACATCACATAGTCTCCGTCAATAAGCAGATCGATGCGGTATGAACCGTCTTTACGGGCTTGTACTTTCGTATTGACGCCGTGGTCGCTCACTAAGCGAATCTGTGCATCGGGCACCGGCTCTCCCTGTTCGTCGAAGACTTTTCCCTGAAGCATGTATACCAAATCGGGTAATTCAAATTCCCAGATGTTGTCGAATCCCCTGACTTCTTTGCGCGTTGAGCTGAAATAGCCTTTTTCTTTGTTTTTTTCAAATGTGATGCCGAAGTCGTCGGCTTCCGAGTTGATCGGATGTCCCATATTTTCGACGGTCCAATCGCCGTTTTCACTTTCTATGGCTTTGAAAATGTCCAGACCGCCAAATCCGGGCAGACCCGACGATGAGAAGTACAGCGTTCCGTCGCTCTTTACTGCGGGAAACATTTCGTCGGACGATGTGTTTATTTTCGCACCCAGATTTTCGATGTATTTCCATTCTCCATCCTGATTTCGGGCACGCCAGATGTCTTTTCCGCCGCGACCGTCGGGCGAATCGGACACAAAATAGAGCGTTTGCCCGTCGGGCGAAATGGCCGGATGGCCTACGGAAATGGTACTGTCGCTAAATAATTGTACGATTTGGGGCGCACTCCACGCACCGCCTGTGCGGTTTGAAACCATGATGTGCGTCCCGCTGCCGACCGAATCGCTGTAGACGGCTCTTGTGAAAAACATTTGCCTGCCGTCTGAGGTAAATGAGCAGGCTCCTTCGTCGTTAGTGGTGTTGATTTCGTCTTCTATTTTTTCGGGATTTTCCCATTTTCCTTTCGCGTTTTTCTTTACGAAAAAGATGTTGTTGTTTGGCAGTCCTGTTATTTTACTGTTTTTGGTTATGGCTTTTTTGTTTGTCTGGCGGGTTGAGGTGAAGTATAAAACGCCGGTATCGTCGCCCGGGAAGGCGGGACTGAAATCGGCTGCTCGTCGGATGTTGAATTCCGTTGATTTTTTTACTTTGTATCGAGTCCCTGTTTCTTTCCATTCTCCGATGTGCTGCATGGCATAAAGTCCGTTTTTTGCCACTTCATTCTGTGGGTCGTACTCCATGTAGAGGCTGTAGTTTTTGGCTGCATCGGCATATTTGCCGTTCCGGTGGAGCACCTGGGCGTAGAGCAGAATCGCGCTACTGTCCGGATAGTTATTGCGAATCGCGTTTGCGTAGGCTTGCTGGGCAAGCGGACGGTTTATCATCCGGTAACATTCGCCTTGTTTGAAGGCAACGGTTGATTTCAATAGTTTGTCTTTGTTGGGTACTTTGGAGTAAACTTTGCGATAGATGTCTCCCGCAGCTACGTATTCTCCCAATTCATAGTGTTTATCTGCTTTTTTTATCCGCTGATTTACACTGCACGACTGTGACGAAATCACAAACAGGATGGAAAGAAATAGTGAGAAAAAATGTTTGTTGTTCATGATGGGCACTTGTGTTGTTTTTTTTTGTGAATGTCGAAAGGCCTAACGGAGGCCTTTCGATCGGATGAATTTTATTAAAAGAAGTCCGGGTGAGCCGAACTTCTTTCATTGGGAAGTTTAGATCAGTTCGTGGACGATTAGTCCCGAACGTAATTTGGGCTCGAACCAGGTTGTTTTCGGGGGCATGATGTTGCCGGTGTCGGCGATGTCGATCAGTTGTTTCATCGAAACGGGATAGAGCGCCAAAGCTACTTTCATTTCACCGCTGTCGACACGCTTTTTCAATTCTCCCAAACCTCTGATGCCTCCGACAAAGTCGATGCGTTTATCGGAACGTAAATCTTTTATACCCAACAATTCGTCTAATATCAAATTAGACGAAATGGTTACGTCCAGCACGCCGATAGGGTCGTTGTCGTCAAAGGTTCCCGCCTTTGCGGTGAGCGAATACCATATTCCCGACAGGTATAACGAGAAATTGTGTAATTTATTTGGCCGATAGATTTCTTGTCCTTTCGGTTCGATATCGAAATTTTCGGACAGTTTTTCCAAAAGTTCGTCATCCGTCAAGCCGTTCAGGTCTTTTACAACACGGTTGTAGTCGATAATACTCAACTGGTTGTCGGGAAAACATACTGCCATAAAGTAATTATATTCTTCGTCGCCTTGATGGTTTGGATTCAGCCGGCGTTTTTCGTCTCCTACCAGTGCCGCAGCCGCGCTTCTGTGATGTCCGTCGGCGATATAGAGTGCGGGAATATGTGCAAAGATTTCGGTTATTTTTTTGATTGTTTCAGGATTGTCAATGATCCAGAAATGGTGACCGAATCCGTCGGGTGCGATGAAATCGTATTCCGGTACGCCTTTCACGATTTCGGTCACGATGGCGTCTATTCGGTTGTTGTGCGGATAGGCAAAAAACACCGGTTCGATATTGGCATTGTTCACTCGGACGTGTTTCATACGGTCTTCTTCTTTGTCGCGACGGGTCAGTTCATGTTTTTTGATCCGTCCTTCCATATAGTCGTCCACCGAAGCGCAAACGACCAATCCGTATTGTGTCCGTCCGTTCATTGTTTGTGCGTAAACGTAGTAATTTTCCGTTGCATCTTGTAGCAGCCATCCGTTTTTTTTGAATTTAGCAAAGTTTTCGGCTGCTTTTTCATACACTTTTTCGTTGTGTTCGTCGAAACCCGGTTCAAAGTCGATTTCGGGTTTGATGATGTGATACAATGAATACTCGTTGCCGTCGGCTTCGGCACGCGCTTCTGCCGAATTTAACACGTCGTAAGGGCGGGAGGCTACTTTTTCGACTACATTTTGGGGCGGACGAAAGCCCCTGAAAGGTTTAATGATTGCCATTTTATTGCTTTGTTATATGTTAATTTATTAATTAAAATCGGGCACAAAAGTACAAAAAACTTTGTATGAACGTCGATGAAATCGTTGTTTGCTATCAAGATTCATTTTTTTTATGTTGTCCGAACCATGATTTTCCGGATGACAGGATGGCTTGATTTCAAAAAATCGGGGTACCCTCCTTGCTTCAGTCCGTTGCTCGGTCTTCCTTAAAGAAAGAGAAAGAGATTTAGGGGGGGGGGAAGTCTCCCCCTACTTATTTTTCTCTTTCTTCATTTGGTGTACTATCCGACGAACGGAACAGGAAGTTTCGGATCGGATGCTTGGAGCTGCCATTTTGTCTCTTTTAGCGAGGATGTTGTCAGTAAAAGCGAGGACGTTGTCAGTAAAAGCGGGGACGTTGTCAGTAAAAGCGAGGACGTTGTCAGTAAAAGCGGGGACGTTGTCAGTAAAAGCGGAAACGTTGTCAGTAAAAG
>JAIRTG010000181.1 GCA_031255055.1 Prevotellaceae bacterium | reverse complement strand
TCAATAGAGTATCCCTATAGTGCTGAATGGTCTTGCTGCATGGCTACGCCGAAAGTTATTCCTTTTTTTGCACTTGACAAAATATAGAGGGGGACTAATCACTAAACACTAATCACTATAAACACTGTCTTACGGGGCGTTGCGGGGCAGCGCCCCGCAGAGGGGGTAGCGGAAGACCGCGTAAGCGGGCTGAAGCGAGGGGGAGACTTCCCCCACCTAATTCTCTTTCTCTTTATCTTTCTTCAAGGAAGACCGCACGGCGGGCCGGAGCAAGGGAGAAACTTCCCCCCCTAATTCTCTTTCTCTTTCTCTTTCTTCAAGGAAGACGCCGTAGGCGGCTGAAGCGAGGGGGAAACTTCCCCCCCCTAATTCTCTTTATCTTTCTCTTTCCGGAAGGAAGACGCCAAGGGCCGAAAGAGCTATTTAATCCTTAACCGAATGGCATTGGGATTTGGGGTTTGTACGAAAATAGAAAAATTACTGTTCGCTTGTTTTTGCTTCATTCCATATTTCGTCCATTTCGGCTAACGTCATCTTTTTTAAATCCCTGCCTTTGGCAATGGTTTTTGCTTCCAAGTAGTTGAAACGATTTATAAATTTTCGGTTTGTCCGTTCCAGTGCATTTTCGGGATTGATGTCGTAGAGTCGTGCGGCGTTAATCATGCTAAAAAGCAAGTCGCCAAATTCGGCTTCCATTTTGTCTTTGTCCATCGCGCTGATTTCGGTTTTCAATTCCGTAAATTCCTCCAGCACTTTGTCCCAAACCTGCTCGCGTTCTTCCCAATCGAAACCGATATTACGTGCTTTGTCCTGAATGCGATAGGCCTTGATAAGAGCGGGTAAAGACGAGGGTACTCCCGAAAGCACCGATTTATTGCCTCCCTTTTCTTTCAGTTTCAGGTTTTCCCAATTTTGCATGACCGTTTCGCTGTCGTCGGCTTTCACATCTCCGAAAATGTGGGGGTGACGATAAATCAATTTTTCATTGACGGATTTGCATACGTCGTACAAATCGAACGCCTGCTGCTCGTCGCCGATAATGGAATAGAATACGATGTGCATCAGCAAGTCGCCCAATTCTTTTTTTATTTCCAAGTCGTCATTTTTTATAATCGCATCGGCCAATTCGTATGTTTCTTCGATGGTCAGCGTTCGCAGGCTTTTGTTGGTTTGCTCGCTGTCCCACGGACATTTGGCGCGTAATTCGTTCATAATGTTGAGCAAACGCTCGAACTCTTTCAGTTTTTCTTCGTTTGTATGCATGGTTGTTTTGTTTTTTATCGACCTGTCAATGAATAAAAATAAATGCTTATATCCTGCCGAATGGCAACCGGAATATAAGCATTTTTATTCTGTCGATTATTTTTTTCGTATTGTTATTTAATGTGTTTCTTCGACATAGACTTGACCCGTTTCATAACGTGTAACAATAATTTCGGTTCCTTTTTCGATGTAATTCTGATTCTCGGAAACCGCATCATAAACCGCGTTCCCAATTTTGACTTTGCCCGAAGGACGTAAAATCGTGTAAGCGATTCCTCTTTGGCCGATTAATTCGCGCTCGACTGTTGATACGCCAATGTAACCTTTGTTTTTCTCAAGCGCCGTATTTAAGGCGACTTTACTGAAAGCGCCTTTTGCTCCTATTTTACTGCTCAGGTAAATTGTCAGCCCAAATCCGGCGGTGAGGCTCAATAGCGCCGTGAGCAGTGCTTGTCCCAAATCGTTGGTTTCCACTCCGTCAAAGTCGAATACAACATTTCCGACCATACTCAAGACCAACCCTGCTACCATGAAAATAATGCCGGATATGCCCGCAATGCCGAATCCAGGAATAACAAAAATTTCGAGCGCCAGCAAAATAAGCCCGATAATGAACATGAGTATTTCCCAATTGGCAGCTAAACCTTCGATGTATAAAGGTGCAAAATACAATATTGCGGCAACTACGGCTGCTGCAAGCGGAAAACCGACTCCGGGCGTTTGCAGTTCAAAATAAATCCCGCCGATGATCAGCATAATCAAAAGTCCCTGTATGACGGAACTCATAAAGAATCCTTTTATATTGTCGATTTTTGTCGGTTTGAAAACCGTCAATTTGTAATTTTTACCATCCAAAGCCTGTTTCAATGCTTCGTCGACACTCCCGACAATGCCATCGCAGTACCCATGTTTCAATGCTTCTTTTGAGGTGAATGTAAGTGTTTTGCCCGAGTCGACAAGGTTCGGAATAACCGTCCGGTCGTCAACCATTGCTTCGGCAATCAGCGGATCGCGTTTCCAACGGATAACCGTATCTTGGCCATTGATAATTGTATCTTGTCCGTGTGCTTCGGCGGTCGCCCGCATGGTTGCCCGCATGTATGATTGATATTTATCGGGCATTTCTTCGCCCGTTTGGTTCACAACGGTCGCGGCGCCTATTGTCGCCCCTTCACGCATGTATATTTTGTCACAGGCTATGGCAATGAGCGCTCCCGCCGAAGCCGCATTGTTGTCTATAAATACATATACGGGCAATTTGCTATTCAATATCTTGGAACGGATAGAATCTGCATGCAGTACTTCACCGCCGTAGGTGTTTATGTGAATCAGCACTCCGTCGAAATTTTCACTGACAGCTTTATCAAATCCTTTTTGCGTGTAAAGCCAGGTGGTGCTGCCAATCTCTTTCTTAATATCAATTTTAAGAATATTGACCGTATCTTGAGGGCTACCGTAACCCCTTGTCAGCGCGATTAACAAGCCAAAAACTAAAGAAGGAATTTTTTTTCTCATGTTTTTTGAAAATTTGCGGCAAAGATAGTGAAAGTAAAAAAATAATTTGTATCTTCGCCGCGGAAAATCTGAATAATGGATATTTTCAAAGTGTTCTTTCAAAATTTTGTTTATTCGGTATAACTAACTGACAACATTTTTATTATTACTATTACTGAAAATATTTTCAATTTGGATACGTTTACAACGATGAGTTGTGAGATAAGTAATTATTAATCACAGAAAAAAAATTAGAAAGTATGAAAAACGGTCAATTTGAAAATGAATTAGTGTCTTTGCAGGGTAACATGAGGAATTTTGCTTTCTCTTTAACTTTGGATCGGGACGATGCCGAAGATCTGCTGCAGGACACAACGCTGAAAGTTTTAGACAACAAAGAAAAGTTTAAGGATAATGTAAACTTTAAAGGTTGGGTACTGACGATTATGAAGAATATCTTCATAAACAACTATCGCAAGATAGTTCGGAACCAAACGGTTGTCGATAAAACAGAAGATTTGTATCATTTAAATCTTCCTCAAAATTCAGGATTTGAAACACCTGAAGGGGCTTATGCAGTTGATGAAATTACCGACAAAATCAACGCATTTGCCGATGAGTACAAAATTCCTTTTTCGATGCACGTTCAAGGATTCAAGTATGAAGAAATTGCTCAAACCATGAATTTGCCGATAGGAACGGTCAAGAGTCGTATTTTTTTAGCACGAAAACGTCTGCAAGCACAATTGAAAGATTATAAGTACTAAGAAGACACATAGACAAAAGAAAGGTTTGGCTTGGGAAGAGTCAGACCTTTTTTTACGATGATTGTCTTTTGTACCTTTGACACCTTAAATAATCGGGTTATTTTGTAAAACATGTTCTTTGATTTTTATGTAAAATTTCTTCCCCGTAAAACAACCATTGCAGAACAAGACGTGTGTTCTGTTTGTTGTACGGGAGAAATTTAATCGGATATTAACAGATTTGATAAATGGCACAGTCTTTGAAAATCGTGGCCGGAAGATTAAAATCTGTTTGTGTTTTAGATTGACTCCGTAGCTCAGTTGGTAGAGCAACAGACTCTTAATCTGTGGGTCGTGGGTTCGACCCCCACCGGGGTTACTTCAATACAAAATTATTGTATAGTTAACAAAGAATATAAATTAAAATTAGAGAATTATGAAAAAAGGGAATGGGCTTTTTGTAATTATTTTAGGAACAGCCGTTATGTTCACAAGTTGTGCTTCGTTGAATCAAACCGCAAAAGGCAGTATGATCGGCGGAGGCTCCGGCGCAGCAGTTGGAGCGGGTATTGGTGCATTGATTGGTAAAGACGGTAAAAGTGCAGGTATTGGAGCAGCGATAGGTACTGCAGTCGGTGCAGGCATCGGCGCTATTATCGGTAAAAAAATGGATAAAGCCGCAGAACAGGCTGCCGCCATCGAAGGCGCAAAAGTGGAAAGCATCACCGATGCTAATGATTTGCAAGCAGTTCGCGTGACATTTGATTCGGGTATCTTGTTTGCAACAAATTTGAGCGTTTTGAATGCAGCCTCTAAAAATGCGCTGGCTGGCTTTGCGAAAATTTTGAAAAATAATCCGACAATGGATATTTCTATCATGGGACATACCGATAACACGGGATCTTTGGCGGTAAACCAAAAATTATCAAAAGAACGTGCACAATCGGTTGCCGATTTTCTGAAAATTCAAGGCGTATCTTCTTCTCAGTTTAAAGAAGTTGTAGGCAAAGATTATTCGGAACCTGTTGCGGATAATTCTACAGTTGGCGGACGTGCGGCAAACCGTCGCGTTGAAGTATACATGTATGCAAGTAAACAAATGATTGAAGAAGCTCAAAAAGAAGCGGCTAAATAAAAATACTTACATATTGACGAACAACGGAGGCTGAATCATATACGATTCAGCCTCCGTCATTTGAAACGTATGCTTTATCAGCCTCTATGCGGCAATGTCATCGGTGAAGGATTAAATAGTTCTTTCAGCCGTAGGCGTCTTCCTTCAAGAAAGAGAAAGATAATTAGGGGGGGGGGAAGTCTCCCCCTCGCTTCAGCCCGCTACGCGGTCTTCCGCTACCCCCTCTGCGGGGCTCTGCCCCGCAACGCCCCGAAAGACAGCGATTAGTGTTTAGTGCAAGTTCGTC